>JANOKO010000426.1:0-1043 GCA_031419335.1 Planctomycetota bacterium | reverse complement strand
TCGGTGTCGAGTTGCCAGTCGGTGCCCCAGGAGTCACCCGGAACCCATTGGGCCCCTCGCTCTGGAATGCTGACAATCGTCTGGGCCATGACGGAACTGGCCTTCTGGGCCCACTCCACGGATCGCACAGCCACGTTCGAATTTTGAGGAGTTCGCGTGGCCCACTGCTCTCCGACAGGAGCCAATACGGGATTATTTCTTGGGCGGATCACGACTTCCGCAGTCGGAGAAGGCGGGATCGAGACAATCAGCGTCCCGATCACCAACATGACCCCGACAACCGACAAAGCCATCGCCCACGGTCGCTGGCTCGGTGAGCGGAAATCCCGCCAGCTCTGTTCCACATAGGCCCTCAGCGCCGGAGCGGAAGGTACCTCCGATGAAGCCACGGATGGGGCCACGGGGAACAACTCGTCCAGCACGCGATCGCTCAAGTCGACCTGCGGCAGGCCAGACTGCCATTCGACGAGAGCCCGATTCAGCAACGAATACTCGGCCCACTCCTCGCAACACGCGGGATTCGAACAAATCGTTCCGTGAGCCCGCACCTCCGCCGAGACGGAATCGGCATGCGATTCGACCGCCTGGGCCAGCAATGATTGAAACAGGGTACAGTGCATGATTCAGTCCGCCGTTACTCCACGCCGTTGTAGCTCTTCCGCCAAAATCTTCCGGGCTCGATGCAGCCACGTCTTGACTGTGCCTGTCGGCACATGCATCAGGTCAGAGATCTCCTGCACCGACAGCTGTTGCACATGGAAGAGTGTGAAACACTGCCGGTAATCATCGCGAAGAGTGTCGACCGCCCGCTGGACCTCCTCACCGATGCCGCCCGATGGAGGGCGACCGTTCGATTCGGGTTCCGGCAAGGTCTCCATGACGACGGGGCGCCTGCTGCGGCGTTCGAGTGCGGTCCGGCACCGATTCGCGGCAATCCCCATCAGCCACGGCTCGATCGGGCGGGTCTGATCCCACGTCGCCAAATGCCTGACAGCCCGCACGATCGATTCCTGCGCCACATCGTCAGGATGCGGAAGATGTGG
>JANOKO010000425.1:0-5320 GCA_031419335.1 Planctomycetota bacterium | reverse complement strand
CCGGAAGTCGACTCGAATCCCTGATTGTCTTAGGACTGCCACCGGCTTCGGCCCCCGAACGATGACTGTAGTCTGAGCAAACCACGATTGGATCTCAGGCAGCGTATGCCGCGTCGTGAGTACGTCGAGCAGTCCTTGGGCCCCCACTCCGGTGAGAAACACCACAATGTCGATTTCACCGTGGGCCAGTTGATCCCCCAGCGCCAGAGCCGCAGTATTGTCCTCAATGGGGATTTCCTTGAGGGAGGGAGCGATCGTGGCGATGCCTCCGTGTCGCTCGATGAGCGATCTCATTTCCTCAGCACGGCGGCTTTCGAAGCTGCACACACGAATCATGGGTAATGGCCTTGGGGATCAGACAGTTCAGAGGAATCAATAGACGTGCGGGTTGGCCAGAGGACAGTCTGTGGAGTGGGTGTGTCTGCCGTCGAGGAGTATTTCTCTCAGAAATACGTACGGATACGCATTCACGACGCCGACGGGCGCAGTCGGCAGATCCCCACTCCTCGGCTTGATCTCTGTTCTCTGTGCGGACGGAATTGTTGTTTTCAATCCGCAAATTCAGACTATTCGATGTGGTCCCCAGGCGAACAGCGGGCAACAATCGAGGCGGGAAGGCGATTTTCTTGTACGAAGTCGGATGCCGCTGGGCACTATTCCTAGTAGCTCCTCGATCCCGAGGGGCCACCCGGAGTCCAATCATGCGCTTGACCTTACGCACTCTGCTGGCTTACCTCGACGACGTGTTGGAACCCGCCACGCTCAAGGAAATCGGCACACGAGTCAGTGAAAGCGCTCCCGCCGCCGCGACCGTCGCGCGGATTAAGGAAGTCGTTCGTCGTCGTCGAATCGCGGCACCCGAGTTGACCGGTTCGGGATCGGCTCCAGACCCCAATCTCGTCGCAGAATACCTGGATAACACCCTTTCTCCGGATGCCATCCCGGCCTTGGAGAAGCTCTGCTTGGATTCAGACATGCATTTGGCCGAGGTCGCGTCCTCGCATCAGATTTTGACTGCGGTTCTGGGCGAGCCCGTTGAAGTCCCGGTGTCGACACGCGAGCGGATGTATGCCCTGGTGAGTCATGCCCCTCCCGTCGAACTGCAACAACCAGAACGTGTCATTACCGGAACCGCCGGGCCCGTCCCCGACGCCGATCCGACACCCTTGCCAAGCCGGTCACCCATGACCCCTGATTATCTGAAATCGTCGTCAGGCTGGAAGTTCTTGATGGGGGCTCTATCGGTATGCGTCATCGTGGGATGGCTCGGTTGGGTACTGAAGGACCAGGGACTGCTGTCGGGATGGGATGGTCAGTCTGTGGCCGTGACGGATCCGCCAAAGAATGATCAACAAGTTCCCGCTAGAAAGCCCATGCCTGACACGGGTGTGGCCTCCCCAGGCTCCGGCCAAACCCTGACCGCCCCACCCACAACCGCCAACCCCGTTGACCAAGCGGCCGCGCTGGCTACACACACACACGATGACATGGTAGGAGTGCCTGGATCCATCCCACCAGTGTCAGAACTAGCTGTCCCAGACATCACAGCCCCGGCAGAGATCGGACTCGCGCCACAGCCAGAACCTCCCGTCGTCGAACCAGCCGTGGTGTTCCCGGCCATGTTGTATGTCAACGCTGAGGGGATTCTGTTGTCGCGAGACCAGCAAACCTCTCAATGGAACGTCATGCCGCGTCGGGCGCTGGTTCACTCCGGAGACGAACTCGCCTCGCCCGATCCCTTCGTGTCCGAATTCTCCATCAATGGCACCACCCTGGAAATGACTCTCTTCGGCGGGACTCGTGTTCGGCTGGAACCGGGAGATGGAACGAGTGTCGTGGGGGTTTCCATCGACCGTGGACGCATTGCTGTTCGCCGCCCCGTGACGGATGAGGATCAAGCTCCGGTGTCTGTGGGCTTGAACGTACGCGGCCAAACGGCGGTACTGATCCTGCAGGAGCCGGGTAGCCACTGTGGAATCGAAGTCGAGCAACGTGCCCCGGAAGGGCGTCGTCCCGATCCCCTGCTCGCGCTTCCCAAGGGTGGAATCCATGTGGTCTCCGGCACGGTGTCGGTCGCCTGGAACGGCGGACCACCGGTCACGATTGGTGCAGGGATTGGCTGGGCGGGGTGGCCGGTGCCTCCCCATGCGTTTCAAGTCGGTCCACAACAGGCAATCCCTCACTGGCTGACGCCCGAGGGAATTCCTCTGACTGCTGCCGATAAGACGAAGCATCGGATGTTTGAGAGGGAGTTTGCCGTCGATCAATCGGTGGATATGTCCATTCCCCCGCTGGTCTCCGATCGTCGAGAGCACATTTCTTCGCTGGCGACCTATACGTTGGGACTCGTGGATGATGTCCCCATGTTAGTCAAAGCACTTCAGTCCGAGCATGAAGCAACTCGTCTCGCCGCTATCTGGAACTTGCGTGGCTGGCTGCCCACCGATCCGAACAACACCGCGCTGTTGGAGATGGAGGTCTCGCGTCTTTTTCCAGATGACGCTGATGCGGATGTGGCCGCTGTGGTTAACCTGCTGTGGGGCTACTCGGTGGGGGATGCGAAGGATCAAGCGATCTCTCAACGCCTGGTCGCCTGGATGGATGACTCGGAGATCGCGATTCGCGAACTTGCGTTCTATCACGTCAGTCGACTGACGAGTCGCACGACATCGCATGGGTATCGACCGAACTTGGCTTCCGCACCCCGGAACGCCGCGCTCGTGGGGTGGAGGAATATGCTCGAACGTAACGGCGGACAACTCGTGAAATGAAGTTCGACTTCACGCGGGGCGGTTTGAGACATTCTGGCGAGCGTCCGGCGTGTGCCGGAGGGTATTGCCGCAGCACTAGGGGGCAGTCGCTCCGCCCCGCTCGCCGTAACGTCTC
The DNA here is from genome assembly GCA_031419335.1 of Planctomycetota bacterium. GTDB lineage: Bacteria > Planctomycetota > Planctomycetia > Planctomycetales > Planctomycetaceae > TH-plancto1. Next base: position 2,434 of record JANOKO010000425.1, on the reverse strand, counting down.
ATTCAGCGCCGCGTGGGGTATATTATCGCCAACACCAGCCCCGGGTGGCCACTTCGCGGGGGCGTGAAATCGTAGAGCACTACGGCAGCAAACCGACTTTGTCCGCCGTCGGCATTTTCTTGGGAAGCGGGATGGTCACTTCACCGGTGGCGGCCCATTCGGTGCCGCGTGTGACGATCGCCTGGAACCCGGCGCAACGCATCGGCCATGACGCCTGATCTTGTCCGCGACCCACATGGCCCAGCAGTGTCGTCACCACACGTCCCTTGCCCGAGGGAATCCACCACACCATAGGCTCGTGTTCGCCGGTGCCGCCCGATTCCTTCGAACTGAACGCTGTCGCCAGTATGTGCATATTCAGGGCGGGGCCACGCTGGCCGTGGTACAGCTCGTCCTGCGGGTGCATCCACTCGGCGGGCAGCCCTTGTGTGATCGGGTGATCGCGGTCACGGGTGATGACGGTGTAGGGGTGCTGTGCCCCGTGCCCGGAATCAGCTCCTTCGCCCTTGGCAGTGCGAACTTGTTGACCAGCTGCATCCAGAGTCACCCGGTCGCCATCATTCTTGGACCGCCACGCCAGCCCGATCATCTCGTTCCACACCGGCCAGTCCCCAAACGGATTGTTGGCGGCATGCACGTTCATCACGCCACCGCCGTTCTGGACGAACTCTTCGAATCCGGTGCGAGCGTGTTCCGGCCAAGTCTCGCCGTTGTAGTTACTCAGCACGACATCGTAGTCGGCGAACTGCGGGCGGAACCCCTTCCACGCCCCCGGGTCGGCTTTCTGCGGCGGAGTCGTGACCACAAAAGTCCTGAACCGCCCCGTCTCTTCCAAAATTCGTTTCAGGTACGGTGTCGTTCGCTCGAAGTCATGGTTGTTCTGCCCATCGATAATCAGAACGTCGATCTTGTCCGCAGCGAACGATTCCCCCGTCATCATCGCGAGCAACATCAGAGCCAACGCCCCCGACACCAGACAACACACCCAGCAACGCAGCTTCATGGTCAGTTCCCCAACACGTGGCGATTTCAGAGAGAGCTTCAGAGAACCCGTCACGGGCAATGTACTCGACACACCGCAAAGCCGCATCCCCGTGTGTGTGCGTCTCGTTAGTCGGTTGCGTCCATGAACCAGCGAGGACAACACCATCGTCGGCGATTTCTCCGAAATCGCTGGTGCGACGCACGTCATCGAGAGCTACTCACGAGTCACGACCTGATCGCGATTCGCGAATGTCACTGATAGGCGAGAGCCGTCCCAGCGATTTCGGAAAAATCGCCGACAATGGGGACGCACTCGCAGTCCCGGCGGTCAACTGAGGTTGGCCTGACCCCGTTATCTGTGCCAAGGGTTATGAGAGGTGGGGTTGTGGGGTTTGGGCGGAGCCCGAGGGGAGCGGCAGTTGGAACTTGGTCGGGAAAGAAGGAATGTTCGCTTTCCCGCTTCTCCCCGAAAATTTCCGGACTTGTCTTGGGCGGGGTGGCCCGGACGCATCTTGGCGGCACACCTTGCTACGCTCACCCCTGGCTGACGCGGCGGGCTCGTTGAATCATGCCGGTCGCAGGTTGCCCCAGTCTTCGACCCGGGCCTTGGCATTGTGCTCCTCGCAGAACTTCTGCACCCAGGAGATCAGGGAGTCGCTGCGATCGGTGACATCGGCGAAGTTTTGGGCCTCGACGTTAAGGCGGAGCAGCGGCTCGTTGTTCGAGGCGCGGACGTTCATCCACCACTTCGGGGAGTAGCCGTCGGCGACGGTGCGGTAGGTCGTTCCGGTCGGGTCGTTCTTGGTATCGATGAGGAACAGATCGTCGACGGTCTTGAACTGCGGCGACCTGGGATGGAAGACGCCGACGCCGTCCAAAGTGAAGACGTACGCATCCGCAGCTGGATCGTTGTACTGCTTTAGCAGGGCGTCGATGATCTGCTGACTGGTCTTCTTCCAGTCGGCACTCTCGATCCGCAGATTGACCTCACCACTGGACGGCCACGGCGACAGCGAGCTGAGAAGTTCGGAGCAACTCTGCCCCGTCGACAGCAGCATGTCCCAGAAGTCGACCATCGAGAATAGCCCCGAGTCGAGGCCGTACGCTTCCGGATAGTTGTAGTGGGCCGAGGACTCGCCGCCGAAGGCTGCGTCGGTCTTCATCAGCGCCACCTTGAGGGCGTCCTGTCCGACGCGACTCACGACCGGGCGACCCCCAGCCTTGCGCATCGTTTCGACCACGAGCCACGACGACACAGCGGAGTACACGACCGCGGGCTTCGACTGGCCAGCGGCCAGCGCCTTGCGAATGGCGTTCTGCCCCAGCGCCGCCAGCAGCAGCGACCCGGAGACGAACTCGCCCCGTTCGTCGACCAGGAACACGCGGTCCGCATCGCCATCGAACGCCGCACCGAACTTGGCACCGAGTTCGACCACCGTTTTCTGGAGCA
>JANOKO010000424.1:0-2768 GCA_031419335.1 Planctomycetota bacterium | reverse complement strand
GCCCTGCTGGGAGAACTGACGCTGGATGTCGGGTTGCCCGAACTCCAGACGTGGAATTCTCAATTGCCCAGCTCCCTGAAGTCTCATCCGGGGGTCTGGTACGTGCGTGGTCTGTGGTCTCGGCAATTGAAAGAGAATCGTGTCGCCGCCCGTTGCTTTTGGGAAACCATCCGCCAGATACCCCATCACCGTCGCGCCATGTATCAGCTCGGACAGGTCATGGCTCCTCTTGACCCCCGCATGAGTTCGGCTTTCATCCAGCGAGCTGAGGATCTGAAGAAATACTCCGAGCTGATGGAGCGAATCATGATCCAATCGGGGCGAGACGAGCAGATGTTCCAAGACATGGTGGCGCTCTTGAAAGGCATGGGTCGCGAGTGGGAGGCTCGCGGCTGGGCGAAAGTGGGGACAGAAATGCTGGGACACGAAGGTTGGCCCGGGGCGATGCTGGCCTCATTCGACGACTTAGATCCGAAGGAAGACCCTCGCTTCCAGCCAGATCGCGATCTGGCCCGATTGTACGATCTGTCGCAGTACCCCGACTTTGACAGCCTCAATCTCGGTGTGGGAGCAGAGTCCGCGTCTTCTCCGCCCACCGCATCACACATTCACTTCGTCGATCAAGCGGCCGAACTGGGGGTCGAGTTCACCTATTTCCATAGCCCCGACACTCGCACGAAAGGAGTCCGGATATTCGAATCGACCGGGGGTGGAATGGGGGTCATCGACTACGACCTGGATGGACGCCCGGACTTGTACCTGACTCAAGGCGAGACCTGGAATCCCGGTGAGGACCGCCCGGTGCCCTCTGATGTGTATCGGGACCGACTGTATCGCCAATCCGTGACTGGATTCCAAGACGTGTCCGAGATGGCAGGCTTGGCTGTGGAAGACGGCTACGGTCAGGGCTGTTCAGGAGGTGACTTCAATAACGATGGGTTCGTCGACCTCTATGTGGCCAACATCGGTGCCAATCAGTTGCTCTTGAACAACGGAGACGGGACGTTCTCCGATGTCACTCTGGAAAGTGGAATTCACGGGCAAGCCTGGACCACGAGCTGCCTCATCATGGATCTCAACGCCGACGGAAATCCGGATCTGTATGATGTCAACTACCTTCAGGGGGAAGCCATGTTCCGCATTGAATGTGGGGCCAACCGCTGTTCCGTGCGGGACTACTCAGGGGCTCCGGATCAGGTCATGTTGTCCCGGGGAGACGGGACGTTTGTCGTGGTGCCCGATGCCACGCCGACCGAGAATTCCAAGGGGCTGGGAATCGTCGCACTGTTTCTCGACCGGGAAACCAAGCCCAGCCTGTTCATCGCCAACGATCAGGTGCCGAATTACTTTCTGCGACCGACGGCTGTGGATGGCCAGTACCTCGACCAGGCGATGCTGTCGGGACTTGCTGTCAACATGGAGGGCCAGCCGACGGCCTGCATGGGAGTGGCCTCGGGCGACCTCAATCATGATCGCCTGACGGACTTGTTCGTCACGAACTTCGAAGGCGAGGCTAACAACCTCTATCTACAACGCGGGAACGGGTTCTTTGAAGATGCCATCAGGGGCACCGAGTTGATGGCAGCCGGAATCCCCTACGTGGGATGGGGGACACAGTTCCTGGACGCTGATAATGATCGCGAATTGGACATCGTCGTCTCAAACGGCCATATCGCAGACTTCGGTGAACCGGGTGTCCAATACCAGATGCCAACACAGTTCTTCCGCAATCTGGGTCAAGGCCGCTTTCAACAGTTGCTTGCGGCGGATGTGGGGCCTCATTTTGACCGGTTCATTCTGGGGCGATCCCTGGCGATTCTCGATTGGAACCAAGACCACAAGCTCGACTTCATTCAGTCTGCCATTGCCGCACCGGTGATCATCTCGACGAACCAAACGGAGGACGCTGGCCATGCCATCGGGATTCGACTGCACGCTCGCACCACAGCCCGTGATGCCCTCGGGACTCTCGTCGAGGTCCGACAAGGCGATTCCGTTCGCTGGCAACAGTTGCTCGCCGGAGACGGATATCAAGTCACCAACGAGCGACAGTTGCACTTTGGATTGGGTCGCCATGACATCGCGGCGACCGTGGTGGTGCATTGGCCATCGGGGACTCTATCGACCTTCGAATCCGTGCCTGTGGATACGACATTGGAAGTTGTTGAGGGCCTGCCCCAAGCCACACTCTGGCGCGGGATGGAGCCGATGCCGCTGCAGTAGACAGCTTCTGAATTCGACATCGAGTCGGATGGACAGGACGAGAGCACCGTTCCTATCGCTGTACATTCATCCGGTGGCGGTGGAGCAGAAACTCATCGCCGCGGACTCCGTCGTGCCAGGCAGGCTTCGTCCCGCTGGGAGGGATGAGCGGACGAGTCCCACCCGACTCTCATTCGTTCATTTGCCCTTTGATGATCCGCTGCGTCTCCACCCACTTGGTGTCGAGCAGTTGGACGTATTCCTCCGCAGAAAGCAGCTTGGCACCCGTCTCAAAATGGTAGAGCCAACCGGTGCCATATCCGTCGGTATTGATCGCCGAGGGATCGTTGAGTACGACGGGATTGAAGTCGAGGAGCTGGCCCTCGGCGGGAGCATAGAGAGAAGAGACGGCCTTGGAACTTTCGATCTGGCCGATCTCCTGCTTCTTGCGGACGGGGGTGTACGCATCGACTGACCAGTCGAGGAAGTACACGTCCTGCAGCATCCGCACTGAATACGCCGTGAACCCCACCCGGAACCCGCCCGCAGCTGTCTGCAACCACAGG
>JANOKO010000423.1:0-1676 GCA_031419335.1 Planctomycetota bacterium | reverse complement strand
CCTGCCCGAAGGGGCCTTCACCTATGTCGGGGTGATTGAAGAAGCTGAGGAGCAGGCTAAGAAGATGGCCGCTAGCTGAGATCGGTCGAATCGGTGCAGAATCACCCAGAGGGGCCGACATTCTTGTCGGCCCCTCTCTGTTTGGTGATTCGGATCGCGCATTGAAACTCCATACGGAACCACCAACTTCGGAGAAGTCGGCGACTTTTTTCAGCCGTCTGCCAAGGTGGATTCGCAATGCACTGATCGAGTGGGGTGACTCGCCTCAATCGCGGGTTTGCCGCTTACATTGCTCCCATTCCTTGACAAAACGCCTCGTGCATCGAAAGATTCATGAAGGTTGAGTGACAGATACGCAGGTTCCGAGTGGCGGAATTTGATTCTGCCTAACGCCAGTTCGGAGGCGGAGACGCAGCGATGGCCAAAATTCTTCGGGGGCGGATCGCCGGGCTGCACGGCATGGAGTCGCAGAGCGCTGAGGAGTTGCACGCCTGGGCCGACCGATTCGAGCGTCGTGCCCAGACTCCAGATCTGATCGACGATCCGGGTTGGCTTCTTCGGTGGGCCAAGCGGCTGCGGTGTCTCGCCGAGCAGAAGGAACGCGCCCGCGAACACAAGACTGCACACGAACCAAGCGCTGCTGCAGACGGCGGGGCATGATTCGTTTTTTCTTAGCCAGCTTGCCGATGCTCCGCCGTTACTGAGCTTGAGTGTTCGGCTGCATACAACAGTTTGCCGTTACCGATGGACGAGTGTCTTCCGCATGACATCTACATCACGCTGGACACTCAGTGTTCACGCTCCGGGATCAATGCGCTGTTCACAAAATGTGGTTGGGCGTCGCGGATGTGTTCCTGGACCGAGTACGAAATCACCTCGGACTTCGCCGAATTGGTGATCGCCTCAGAATCACCCATGCTGATTAGTGGCGGAATCGACCGCGACCCCAGTTCTGTGGACAAGATTCTTTCGATTCTCGATGACGCCCGCCTTGTGTACAGCTTTGATGTTTACGATGAGTACGATTCCTGCCTCCGTTCGAAATCGGAGAGCTAAGCCAAGTCCGGGCACGGCGGGTGAGTCCGACGGCGAATTGAAGCTGGCGTTCTGAGAAGAACTCGCCACCGCCACCATTCGCTGATAGAATAAAGTTCGTCCCCCACCGGAGTCGCCCCCGTGACCTTCGCTCTCTCCATATGTAGCCACTGCAACCGCATCGCGGGCAGTGGCTTAACGGTCAAAGCGGCGTCCTTATAAGGCGTGTCCATCCCGGTTCGACTCCGGGCTGCCCGATTGGTTCTGTTGCGGAGGAGCCTCTGTTGTCTCCCACAATGCTGGAACCTGACCTTGAAGTACACGACGCGACGACCGCGGCTTGGCTGAACCATCCCGATGTGGCGGGTCGCCCACTCAACCGCTGGACGCCGTCTCAGTTTTTGCAGATGTGCGAATTGGGGATATTTGACGAGGCAGAGGTCGAACTCATCCAGGGGGTGATCGTTCACAAAATGACACGAAACTCACTCCACGATGCGGCCATTCATCTGGTGGCCGACGAATTGATGGGATTGCTCCCCCGAGGTTGGGTGATCCGGTATCAGGCTGCGGTGGTTGCCGGGAGAAGCTCCCTGGAGCCGGATCTGGCTGTGGTGCGTGGCCCGCATACGATGTATTTG
>JANOKO010000422.1:0-8674 GCA_031419335.1 Planctomycetota bacterium | reverse complement strand
CGCACCGACCTCAATACCCCAGGTTCGGCATCAGCCAGCGTTCGACCTCGGCGACGGTCTGGCCGCTGCGGGTGGCGTAGCTTTCGACTTGGTCTTTGGTGATGCGGTCGACGCTGAAGTAGCGGGCGGCGGGGTGGGCGAAGAGCAGGCCGCTGACGCTGGCGGCGGGCCACATGGCGTAGCTTTCGGTGAGGGTGATGCCGGTTTGGGTTTCGGCGCCCAGCAGGTCGAACAGTTGGCGCTTGCGGGTGTGGTCGGGGCAGGCGGGGTAGCCGTAGGCGGGGCGGATGCCGCGGTACTTCTCCTCGATCAGGTCGGCACTCGAGAGCCCCTCGGTCTGGCCGAAGCCCCAGGCTTTACGGGCTTCGGCGTGGATGTACTCGGCGAACGCCTCGGCCAGGCGGTCGGCGAGCGCCTTGGTGAGGATCGAGTTGTACTCGTCGTGGTCAGCTTCGAAGACCTTGGCCAGTTCATCGCAGCCGTGACCCGACGTGACGGCGAAGGCCCCGAGGTAGTCCTGGCGTCCGCTGTCCTTCGGAGCGATGTAATCGGCCAGCGACCGGAAGTCCTTCTGGCCGGGGCGTTCCCATTGTTGGCGCAGCTGGGGGAAGGGGAGGGGCGTTGAGGGTTGAGGGTTGAGGGTTGAGGGTTCGGAGGTGACGGCCTCTGGTTCTCGTCTCTCCTCTCTCTCCTCTCGTCTCTCCGTCACGAGCATGTACCGACCGTCGACCTCCTCCAGGATCTTGGCTTCCTGGAGATATCCCAGCGACTTGGCCACCGTGGACGGGAAGACCTTCTTGGGTTTCACGAGTTCGGCGATCGAATCGGCTGTGAACGGACCGTTCTGGGCTTCGACGGCGTTGAGGACCAGCAGTGGGTCGCGGGTCAGACCGAGCTTAATCGTGGCCAGATACGCGCGGAACCGCGCAGCTGGGGACGGTTGAGAGTGGAGGGTGGAGGGTTGAGGGGTCGGCCCCTTGCCCTTTCGCTTCCCCTTCGTCTTCGGCGTGAAGCGATCCCCTCGAGGACGAGGCACCTGCACCACAATGTCATCGCCGACCGAGTTCGCGGGCCAGAACCCGTACACGCCCTTCGCGGTGAACAGCTTCTCGGCAATGATTCGGTCGAGCAGCGTGTTGGCTTCGGCAAAGAGTTTTTTTGCTTCTTCGCCCACGACGGGATCTTCGAATATCTGCGGGTACTTCCCCTTCAGTTCCCAGGTCTGGAAGAACGGGGACCAGTCGATATAGGTCCGCAGCACGTTGAGGTCGGCCTCGATGGTCTTCGTGCCGGTGAAGGCGGGCGTCGGGATATCGACGGTCGCCCAATCGGTCTGAAGCCTGCGTTCGAGAGCTTGAGAGTACGGCACGAGGGCCTGCTCGGAACGCCTCGCGAAGCTCGCGCGGTCGCGCTCTTGTTCGGCGCGGACCTGGACCATGTAGGCATCTTTCGAATCAGGATCGAGCAGCTTTTCCACTGCCGGAACGGAGAGGGAGGCATCAACCACATGCACAACGGGATGCTCGTACTGCGGTGAGATCTTGACAGCAGTGTGCTTCGACGAAGTGGTCGCCCCGCCGATCAGCAGCGGGATCGTGAACCCGCGCCGCTGCATCTCTTTCGCCACGGTTTGCATCTCTTCGAGCGACGGCGTGATGAGGCCGGAGAGGCCGATGATGTCGACCTTCTCGGCGATGGCGGTTTCCAGAATCTTGTCGCACGAGACCATCACCCCGAGGTCGATGACCTCGAAGCTATTACAGCGGAGGACCACGCCGACAATGTTCTTGCCGATGTCGTGGACATCGCCCTTGACGGTGGCGATGAGGATTTTGCCTCGGGAGGAGACGAGAGACGAGGGACGAGAGACAAGAGCCAGAGAAGCAGGGTCGGAGGCGTCTTCTGGCTCTCCTCTCTCGTCTCTCTTCTCTGCTCTCTCTTTCTCCATAAACGGTTCCAGATACGCCACCGCCTTCTTCATCACGCGGGCGCTTTTGACCACTTGCGGCAGGAACATTTTCCCCTGCCCGAACAGCTCGCCGACGACGCTCATCCCGGCCATCAGTGGGCCTTGGATCACATTCAGCGGGCGACCGTAATTGAGGCGAGCCTCTTCGGTGTCGGCTTCGATGAAGTCGGCGATCCCCTTGAGCATGGCGTGCTTGAGACGCTCTTCCACGCTGTCCACTCGCCACGCCTGAACTTCTTCAGCGGTCTGAGTCTTGCCGCTGGCGCGCGACTTGATGACCTCGGCGAAAGAGATGAGCTTCTCAGTGGCATCGGGGTGGCGGTTGAGGAGTACGTCCTCGATATGGACCAGCAGCTCCTTGTCGATCTCGTCGTAGACTTCGAGCTGGGTCGAGTTCACGATCCCCATGTCGAGGCCAGCCTGGATCGCGTGGTACAGGAAGGCGGCGTTCATCGCCTCGCGGACGACTTCGTTGCCTCGGAAGGAGAACGAGACATTACTCACTCCGCCCGAGGTCAGCGCTCCCGGGCACTCGATCTTGATGCGGCGAACGGCTTCGAAGAACTCGACCGCGTAGTTCGAGTGCTCCTCCATCCCGGTGCCGACGGTGAGGATATTGGCATCGAAGATGATGTCCGAGGGGGCGAACCCCACATTCTGAGTGAGCAGGTCAAACGCCCGCTTGCAGATCGAAACCTTGTGATCAGCCGTGACCGCTTGGCCGGTTTCGTCAAACGCCATGCAGACGACGCCCGCGCCGAGACTGCGCACGATGCGGGCCTGTTCGAGGAACTTATCCTCCCCCTCCTTGAGCGAGATCGAGTTGACGACTCCCTTCCCGGCCAGGCACTTCAGCCCGGCGTGGATCACACTGAACTTGGAGCTGTCGACCATGACTGGGACTTTGTTCACGTCCGGATCGTCGGAGAGCAACTGGAGGAAATGGACCATCTCCTGCTCGCTGTCGAGCAGCCCTTCGTCCATGTTGACATCGATCATGTTGGCCCCGCCCTCGATCTGCTCGCGAGCGATCTTGAGGGCCTCGTCGTAGTTCTTCTCCTTGATCAACCGGGCAAACTTGCGCGAGCCGGTGACGTTGGTGCGTTCGCCGATCATGAGGAAGGGTCGGTTGCTCCCCGAGCCGGAAGCGTCAGCGCCCGGAGTCGTTGCCGTGGAAACGTCGTCGGAACCATCCGGCTCACGCCGGACGCTCGCCAGTTCAAACACATCCGTCCCACTGAACACCGCTCCCCGGCTTGGCTCTCGTCTCTCCTCTCTCGTCTCTCCTCCCCCCCTCGGCTTCAGCCCCTTCACCGCTTCCGCCGCACTATGAATGTACGTCGGATTCGTCCCGCAGCACCCACCCACGATGTTGAGCCACCCGTTCTGTGCCCACTCGGCCACGGTCTTCGTGAACTCGCCTGGATTCGAGTCGAACCCTCCCATCCCGTCCGGCATCCCTGCGTTGGGGTAGCAGCAGATGTTGGTTCCGATCGGGACTCGCTTGGCGAGAATCTCGACGTACTCCCGCATCTGCTTCGGGCCGATGCCGCAGTTCATCCCGATGCTGAACGCCGGGAAGTGTTCGACCGCTGCGAGGAAGGCCTCCAGCGTCTGGCCAGTCAGTGTCCGCCCGCCCATGAAAATCGTGGCCGAGACCATGACCGGGACTGAAGTCTGTGTCTCGTCGAAGACCTGTTGAATCGCCGAGAGGCACGACTTCATGTTCAGCGTGTCAAAGCTCGTCTCCGGGAGCAGCATGTCGACGCCGCCCTCCAACAAGCCCCGCACCTGCTCGGCGTAACTGGCCTGCATCTCGTCGAACGTGGTCGGGCGATATCCCGGCTTGTCGGCATTGAACGACAACTGGACCTTCGTCGGCCCGATGCTGCCCGCGACAAACCGCGGCTTGTCCGGGTTCGCCCGCGTGTATTTGTCGACCTCGCTGCGAGCAATCTCCGCAGCTGCAATGTTGATCTCGCGGGTCAGGTGGCCGAGTTCGAACTCGGCGAGCGAGATCGGGTTGGCGTTGAAGCTGTCGGTCTCGACGATGTCGGCCCCAGCGTCCAGATAATCGCGGTGGACGCTGGCGATCAGCTCCGGCTGGGTCAGACAGAGAATGTCGGTGGCGTTCTTGAGGTCGATCGGGTGCGAGGTAAACCGCGTCCCCCGATAGTCGGCCTCTTGCAAGTTCTTGGAGAACAGCAACGCCCCCATCGACCCATCCAGGACCAGGATGCGGCGGGCGAGAAGGTCGTTCAGGAGTTCAAAGGTGGGATTCGACACGGGCAAAGGCTCACGATCTCAGTCATCACGGACCCTCTCTGTAGGCAACTCCCCACAAGGACACGGGTTCCGGACAAAGGATCGTATGGGTAGCGAGGGGGAATTGCACGGGGAATTGTGGAATTCCAGAGTCTGAACACGCCGAGTTGAACTCACCGTGATCCTGCAAAAAAACATTCATTCGTCCTGCCAGATCTGCTCAAGATTCTCTCTATCTCTTCGCAGAGCGTACAACGCATGTCACCGGGACCTCGTTGACCGAGCCGATGGGCGTCTCGCATACCACTCTCAAACGTCCCAAATAGCTACCCTCCTTTATCGGCAACGTCGCGTCAATGACAACCCGCGTGGTCCCCTCGTTCACTTCCTCCAGCTTGGCGATGAAATCAATCGACCCGCCCTGGCGCTGGGCGTTCGACACCTTGAGTCGCACTCCCGGATCAGCGGTGAGTTCAATCGACTTGGACAGCTTTTCTCCGGGAGTTCCCACTCCGAGGAACAAACTCCCCGGTGTCGCCTGAACGACTTTTCGGACCTGCCAACTCACTGGAATCAGGATATCGCCGTGATCTTCGCCTTCGAATGACAAAAACAATCGTCCGGAGGTGTCCGTCAAGGTCTCATCGGCCTGGAATGTGATGTCCCAGGTCTCGGTCCGCATGCCCGTTGTCGCGGATTCGCCCTTGAGCTGTGCCTTGAGAACGCCAGCCGGAGTGGACTTCACGACTGTTTTGCACAGGGCCGACACCTTTGTGGCATCCTTCTCCACATGCAGAGTGTGCGTTGCTGGGACTCCAGGACGAACGACACCGAAGTCAAGTTTCTCTCGATCAGTGTTGATGGCACCTCGGGCAGTCCATTCCACCACGACGCGAGAACCCGAGGAGAGGGGATCGTTCGATTCGATGGTGATCGTGGTGGCACGCTGCTCCGGCTGCCGAGGTGAGATCGTGACTTGCAGACTGGCGGACTGCCCCGCAGGGATCGTTGTCCGACTCAGTGTGACTTCGACACAGCCGCACGACTTTCGTAACGACTTGATCGTCAGATCGCTGCCACCCGAGTTCGCGATCTCAAAAGATTCCACACGCTGCCCCAAATCAATCAACCCCAGATTGCGAGTCGGTTGGACCACGACGAGTGAGGGGGGCCCTGATGGATTCGCGAGTTGGGAATTCACGGGACCGGACGGCGTCGCTCCGCGAGTGCATGCCGCCAGAGTGAGGAGTCCCAGTAGCAACATTCGACGGAAACAGAGAAGACGTGTCGTTTGCCAAATCATAGACTGACCTCAAGGAATCCTGGCCCAGTGACCGGTTAAAACTCACCGATGACTTCATTCCCCGCGATCGTCGCCAGAGATCTCCACAGTCCCAGATCGATCGAATCAGAGATGAATCGCGCTGACCCGTCCGCCAGCAGGCAATTCACGCCACCAGGGTGATCACTGCGAGCACTCATCTGCCCGCCGCTCGTGGAGTCGGTGACATCCCCAGGAACTCCGGCGGATTCCAGTGAAGCAACCGCGCAATCTCCGACTCTGGAGTTCGGAGGGCCGACATGATTGTATTTGGTCTGAAAATCCCCGGTGTGTGACCAAAACCAACCGACGCGGCCCGAGTAACCCACTCCGGCACCGGAGAGCGAGCGACAGGTTTCCAGCATTTCATCAGATGTCACATCCTGCCCGAGGGCGAGGATACTCCCCAGCCCTGACCCGGCCATGTCCGCGGGCTTCTGAAACGGATCCAGCGATTCGTCCGAGCGAATTCGCTCACTGAACGCGATTGTTTGGCTCATCCCGTCTGTCATGTCGCATGATTGAGGAGTACGAGATAAGAACATCCCTCGATGCTTGGAGTCTCCCGTATTGAAGGGGCGGTCGCCCGTGCAGACCCGATAGTTTGTCCCCTGAACACCAACGGGATCACTCGGGCATAAGAACAACTCCACACGTGGTTCGCGTTCACTGACTTGACGGTTATACACCGAGAAGTCGAACTGATTCGCGAGCGCTGGCTGATCGAGATCTGCCAGCAGTTGGGCTAAGACGGAATAACGAGCAGCACCTTGGCTTCCGCTGCTCGGATTCCGAATCCAAGGTCCACCCTCCATGGGAAATGTTCGATGACGCTCTTCAAAATTGTGAAGTGCGAGGCCGATTTGATGCAATGTATTGTGACACGTGATTTTGCGGGCAGATTCTCGTGAGCTTTGGACGGCAGGCAAAATCAAGGCTGTCAAGAGGCCAATGATGGCGATCGAGACCAGGAGTTCGACGATCGTGAATCCGTGACGAGGTCGGAACGGTGGGCTGAGTTTCATGCGAGTGACCTCTTGCGAATGATGCCCGCCGCCGCGATCCCCGCAGCCATCAGTCCCCCCACGATCGCCCAGCCCCAGCGCCAGGGTTGCTGCAATTCTTCCTCGGGCACTAGCGCTGACCTGGCCAAGAGTAGTGCTTGGCCATTCCAGCGTTTGGCGAAGAGTTCGAGGGCCATCGAACCTTCCTGGGGGGGATTGATGACCCACACCGAATTGTCATTGACATCGCCCACGTTGACGAAGTGGTTTCCATCGACATGAGCGATGCACACAAACCGTTCACGGCGGAGTTTGAGATTCTCGAATGTGGTCTGCACTGCCAGCGTGGTGGCCCCATGTTGCTTCGCGAATTCATCGAGCTGGCCTAATGAAAAACCGCGTGCTTCGACATCTCCACAGTTCTCAATAAATGTCGAATAGGAACCCGGGTCGAGTTCCAGCGCGACCAGCCCAGTATACAAACACTTGGCTCCGCACAGTGGGTCACGGGCTTGGTTGATGAGTTCATCAGCTGCCAATCCCGCAGACAGGCCCCAGGAGAACACTGCGGACAAGACCAGTGGATACAAGCGACCTGTCATGGCGCAGTTCCTCTCTCCGAACGAGAGAACCCACGAGTTCGCATCTGATTGCCCAGGTTGCGAAACTTCGCCCCGTCGAGTCCCGCTTGCCCCTCTTTCTCTTTTCCATACACCCACTGGCCTGCTTTTCCCCGCACCGATGACTGAACCGTCGTGCCAGGCGGTATGGGCAACGATTTGTAGTCCAGATGCATCTGTTCGGGGGGGGGATTGGAGTCATATTCGAGAACAGTCACCATGGGGTAGACCGTGGGGTCACCTTCTCCTCCGACAGGCCATTGCGAATATTCCATACTCTTGCAATACCAGACACCGTGGGCGTCACTTCCGAGTTCGTAACGATTTCGGGTCGGCCGCATTTGTTTCTCCTTGGCCAAGAGCTGGTCCTGTTTCAGATAGACTTCCTTCAGCACGATTCCAAATCCAAACCTCGGGTCGAATTCCATCCGAGATAATCTGGAATCAATTCGGACTCGCCCATCTTCAGCTCGACTTACCACAACACCGTTGGGCTTCATCTTTGTTCGTAGGACATGGAGATGACTGAAGCTCGACGATAAACGCGAAAGCCAAAAGGTATGAGGTCGTAGGTCATAGTCATAACGTAAGCCGGAGTTTGCCCCCGCAGATTTCCCCGACATCCAGCCCGCATTCGTGCGGCACCACCATTCTTCTGTCGGTCCGAAGCAAGCGATGACTTCCGGGGTCGATTCGACTTTCGGCGGAACGGTCAACGGGATCGTGTAGTTGTAGACCATGAGGCCGACACGAGTCTTGTCCCAACAAAACTCAAGTTCCACGGGCCCTTTCGTGCCGTCAGTCAGGAACGCATTGTGAACAATCGCCCGGCACCGACCTCGGCCGGTCGCATTCCATTGAGTCTCCAGAGCCGATTCTGCCAATGCCAGAATCTGGGGCAACTCCTCAGTGGATACGACTTCCCATTCAGCCTGGCCCATTCGACAGAAATGGGTCAGACACACGCAAAACGCCAGCCAACTCTGGATTCGCACCACTGGCCCTCCCGGTTTCTCGTTGAGTCGCACCACCTGACCGACATTCCGGTCAGGTGCCGGCGACCTCCCGCTTCACTCACATTTCACATTCGTCCCCAGAGATGAATTGCGGGCCTGTCACCGAATCGATAGTTCCCACTGTCGCGGAAAGGCAAGCCTGATCCTCAGCATCCCAGAGACAGTCGAAGTAGGCGAGGCATGCCAATTGATTTCCCGACTCCACACAATTGTGTTCGGGATTGCCTGATGTCTCACAAGTGATAAAGTTGCCCAGCGCCGCGTACTCAATTTCCAGGTAGCACTCTTCTTCAGTTGATCGCATGGCACAGGGAGTGGTATCTGCTGAACACCTGCTATTGAGTCCGTTTGTCCGACACGTCTCACTCGACCCCCCGAACAAAGACCAAGACTCGGCATCTGTCAGAGTTCTTCCCGGAGGAGACGCCGTTGCCGGAGCCAGACAGGCGACGACAGCGACCACCAAGCACAACGCTCCA
>JANOKO010000421.1:0-4484 GCA_031419335.1 Planctomycetota bacterium | reverse complement strand
CAACCAGCGGAGCGCTCGTGTGATCGGGTTCCAGGTCGGCCCGTGGAAGTGCCGGACCTGCCCGATGGCGATGAGCGCGGGCAGCGCATAACTCACCACTGGGAACTTCGCCGCGGCGTACCAACTCGCCGGGATGCAGGCGAGTTCGAACGGCAGTCGCGGCACCTTGGCCCACGGGACCAGTCCAGCCAGGGCACAGTGCGTGAGGATCGGGACCGAGAAGGTTTTGTCCTTGCCATAGCGGGCAATGAGGGCCGGGATGCCGCCCGCTTTATCGATCGATGCGGCGGCAAGCGCGATCACCTCCTCGCGGGTCACGAGATTGTTCTTCGAGAGTGTCGTGAAGCTGGCATCGCCACCGATTGAGCGTGTGGCGACGAGCGTGGAATGGCACAGCATCGTCGTCGAGATATTACTGAAACTTTGCGAGGTATCGCCCCAGCCGCCATCGGCGTTCTGGTTCGCCAAGAGCCAAGCGGTGCCGCGTTCGATCAGCGAGCGGCAGGCGTGAGCCTGCCGAGGATTCGCGGGACTCGACAGACTCACGTCTTTCGATCGCTTTGAATACTGATACAGCGCCATGACAGCTGTGGCGGTAGAGAGGGCGGAAGTGGAGACTTCACCGACCCAGTGACCCGCTGCGTTTCGCTGGGCCAGCAGATGTTCGACCGCTCGGTCTGTGGCTTGCAGAAGTCGGTCTCGATCGATGCTCACGTGGCACTACCCCAAAGTCGCCGGACTCTCCGAGTCCGGTGGATAGGCTTCCAGCCTGTCTTCTTCCGGAATCGATAGGCTGGAAGCCTATCCCACGACTATCGAGCCTCGGCCATACGGGTAAACAGCATTCGTCCCGCGCTGTTTTGCAGGACACTGGTGACGATGGTGTCAACCTCGTTGCCGATCTCTTTGGAGCCCGCTTCGACGATCACCATCGTGCCGTCGTCCAGATACCCGACCCCCTGATTATACCCTTCACCCTCCTTGATGACCTTGATCCGCACGGCCTCACCGGGAATGAAGCGGGGCTTGAGGGCATTCGCCACATCGTTCAAGTTGACGACCTGAATCCCCTGGATGGTGGCCAACTTGTTGAGGTTCAAATCGTTGGTCACGAGCCGACCGTTGAACGCTTTGCAGGACTCAATCAATCGCTGGTCGACCGACTTCCCTTTGCCGGGATCGGTCTCCACGACTTTGACTTCGACTTTCGGGTCTTGCTGGAGCTTTTTGAGGATATCAAGACCTCGGCGACCACGGGTGCGGCGCACCTTGTCATGGCTGTCGGCGATATCCTGGATCTCTTGCAGGATGTATTGCGGAACCACCAACTGGGAGTCGACGACATGGGTTTCAATGATGTCCGCAATTCGGCCATCGATCAGAGCACTGCTGTCGAGAACGAGCGGACGCCCCCCCTTGAGTTCTCTCTGAAACTCGACGTACGGAATTACAAACCGGAACTGATCCTTGGTTTGCATCATAAACGTGATGCACAGGTAAGGGAGTATGAGCAGAGTCAGCATCGTGACACCCGCCTGAAAGTTGTTCCCTTCCGAACCCAAGCTGGAGAACATGGGGCCGAGCGCCAGGTTCAGCAAGTGTGCCAACAGGATGCCAATCAACAATCCGAAGTAGATCACCGAGATCACTTCCACCCGCTTCTTGGGCAGCAGAACATCGATCAGCAAGATCGATAGCGCGATCAGCGTGATGACGAAGAATGCGGGAACCTGATGTGTCACCACAATTTGCGGAGCAGCGGTGTTCTCGCTGAAGCAAAATGCCGCAGTTGCTCCAATACACACAAAGGCATAGAGCAGACGGATGATCAACAGCGCCATGGGGCACCTTCTCCTAGTCCCGGTTGCGATCCCACTCTAGGCCCGAGGGGGATACTCGCGAGAGTGACAATCCAAAATCGTAGGCCAATGGCCACCGGAATGCCACCTTCGGGCTGACATGAGACACCGTTTTCCTGGGAATCGTTCGCCGTAAAATATTGGGAGGCAACAAATTGGGAAGAATCTGTCGATCTTGCCTCGAATCCCGATTCAACCACTCCCGTGACCCCATTCAGCGTGACGGTTCTCGTATCGGCTTACTAGTCTTGGGCCAAGCCGTCACTCGATTCCGTCACTTCAGCGACACCCTGTGCGACATATTCGACCTTTGGCAGCTCCAGCCCGAAAATTTCCAGTAAGACGTACGCCCGCAGGTCATATTCACCGGCGGGAGCTGTGACTTTCGTTTTGAAATCCCCATTTCCGTTGCCATGCGCTCCCACCCATTCGTGTTCGGGTGAACCCATGGTCCAGGCGCTCTCGGGCGACCCCTTGGGGCGATATCCAATCACGAGCAACCCATGTCCATTGGACGGCTGTGAGACATGCTTCGGATTGTACTGAAGTCTCCCGGAGACATGCAGTTCGGAATTGCGGGGCAAAACGTGCTTCGTCCCAGAGAACGGCTTGCCATTCAATTGCAATTCACAGGTGGGAACATACTCATGCTGAATGGCATCCGAGCGCACGAACACCGCAGCGGTGATCGGGGCGATGGGCTGGGGACGCCAGTAGTAATAGAGAGCGAGTCCGACTGCGAGTACAATCGTAGTCGATACGACGTGTGTGCGAGTGAAGTTCATGGCAGCCTTTCGACGTGCAGTATGGGTATTCAAGGCCGTGGTGCAGACAGGCATGTCTGCCTCCGCATTCAGCAGGGTTCAAAAGTCACCGATGATATCCCCGCCAGCGCGTGTCCCCATAGCGCGCCAGACTTTCAGATCGATGCTCTCGGAAATGAAGCGCACCGATCCATCGGCGAGCGCAACGTGGATTCCACCGGCATGCAGACTCGACGCCGTGAGCGGGGATTTGTCATAGGGCAGATAATCTCCCCCCACGATGACCCCGTAGAAGCAACTGTTTCCGTTGGGGGGCATTAAGTGGTGATATCCCACATGCTGGTAATCCCCAGGTAGTGGAGGTAAGGGCCGATCGCGGCATTCGTTCACGTACTGCTCGTCATCCACGGGTGTGATCGCCATTCGGCGCATCAAGCGTTTCCAGATCAGTGGGTTCAGAGCGGGAGCCATATACTGCTCCGTGGGCGGCATCACCAGTCGCTCCGCAACGGCTGTGGTCTGACTCAAACCGTCTGAGATAT
This sequence comes from Planctomycetota bacterium, assembly GCA_031419335.1. GTDB lineage: Bacteria > Planctomycetota > Planctomycetia > Planctomycetales > Planctomycetaceae > TH-plancto1. Next base: position 1,319 of record JANOKO010000421.1, on the reverse strand, counting down.
TGGCTAAGCTTCCTCCCTCGGCCCCCATCACATAGCCATCACTTATATAACGGCCATGATGCACCCTCCCCGGACCCGTCCCATCACTGATGAGATAGGATCGACCATTGATGAGCTCGTGGTGGTCCGAGAGCGGGTCCGAAGGGCAAGAGTGCAAACTCGTGGAGTTGACACTCTCGTGCTGCTCCAGATGGGGGGCAATCGCTTTCCGCCAACGCTGCCCTGGGACCACTCCCCAAGTCGATTCGTAGTTGCTGATTGCCAAGATGATTTGCTTGAGTTGGGAGCGGCACTGGGCAGTGCGCGCGGAGGCCCGTGCAGCTTGCACCGCCGGTACTGTCAAACCCACCAGCAACGCAATGATGCCGATCGAGACCAGGAGCTCCACGACGGTGAACCCCTGCCGGGGAGGTGTCCTGTCAAACTGTTGAGACGAGTTCATCGCACACCTCTCACTCGGACACCAGGGTCAGCAGTCCATCTCTGAGATCACCGGTGTTCTACGGACCCATTGGGCCACCCGCAGAGGCCGTGTGTTGCGGGTACAATTTAAGGAAGTTGTGGATCGTCCAGTACCCGGTCGGGTACACGAGATTGAACTCTAGTTCGGCATCGTAATGAGTTCCACCGGATGTGGAGTTAAAGTCGTCGATCCGAGATTTGAACTGCCCGTACATGCCGTAATTCGTCCAATGTTCGCGAACCACTTCCACCGTTGTGAACCCGGTGATATCACCGGTCGATTGCTGTGGCCCCGGGGAATAGGCAGTCCCGTTGACGGGGTCCGTGATCGTCAGTCCCGCAGTCGAGATTCCAACCGCCACGGCGAGCACAACGATGAACGTCGCCAGCCGAGTCAGTCTAAGTGAGACGTGAGCATTTCATTCTCTCCTATCGATCATCAACTGTCGCCCTGAACACCAGCCCAAGGCACTCTTGGTAATCAGTCTCCCACCCTGAAATCAAATGTCAACATGTTTCTGTGAGCCCTTTTTCAGTTTGACAAAATAACTCCACTTTCTCGAACTCCGCGTGTCTGGACCATTTCTAGGGCGACTGGACTGCAACCTTCGCAGCTCACACAAAGTGTCACCGCAGAGGGCGCAGGGGTTCGCGGAGGAAAGCAAGAAGAGGACAGTTGGCATGGGCGAAGAAGAGACTGCGGCTCACAAGCCCTGTACGAACCCCTGTACTGCAAACCATTCAAGTTTGCGTGTCATGAGAGAATTCTTACACGCTCCGCGATTTCTCGGTGGCCTGAAGACCTCTGTACCCCGAAGGGGTTATACATCATTGCCCAGGGTCGCGACGCAGGAGCG
>JANOKO010000420.1:0-1339 GCA_031419335.1 Planctomycetota bacterium | reverse complement strand
AACGTGGCCGACACACGCAACTTCTCCCGCCATTACCGACAGCGAATGCGAGGCGAAGTGTGGCTCGATTCGGTGTCGCGGCTCTCGCTCCAACCCGATCACTTCGAGGCCATGCCGCCGGGGGCCATGTCCAAGGAGATTTGGACCCATCGCATCGACTCGCTCTCCCTCGACACATTTGGCCGTCCCGACCCAAACCAGGATCCCCCGTGCGAGCGGTCCAGTGACACCACTGTCGTCCAGGCGCTGCACCTGATGAACTCGAATCAAATCGCCAACAAACTGATGAGCGATGGCAGCTTGCCACATGTCCTGGCCGAGAGCATGCTCACACCCGCTCAGATCGCTGAGGAGCTTTACCTTGCCTGCTACAGCCGTCTACCCGATGCCGAGGAAACCCGGATCGGTGTGGAACTGTTTGAGAAGATCGCCAACCGGCGCACTGCTGGTGAAGACTTGCTGTGGGCCTTGCTGAACACTCCGGAGTTCGTGTTCAAAGATTGAGCACGCCACACGAAAGCCACAGGTTGGCTTGGATCGAGAGCGAATCATGATGACATACGCGAACTGCAACGGCCTCTCTCGCCGCTCTTGCCTGCAACTCGGCCTTGCGGGATTCGTCGGGGCCAGCTTTTCCCAACTCCTCCAGATGCGGGCCTTTGCGGGCGATTCGGTCGCCGCCGGGGCCAAGGCGAAGAGTTGCATTCTGATTTGGCTGGACGGTGGACCGACGCATTACGAGACATTCGACCCCAAGCCCGACGCTCCCAGCGAGGTGCGAGGTGAGTTCAACGGGATCGCCACCAGGGTTCCCGGCGTCCAATTCTCGGAGCATCTGACTCGGCTGGCCAGCATTTCGGACAAGTTGGCCGTGATCCGCTCGATCCGTCATGAGCAGGGGAACCACGGGGCCGGTAACCACTACATGATGACCGGTGCCCCGCCCCGGATTCCGGTTGGCTGCGGAGCGTTCGTCAGCTTTCATCCCAGCATGGGCGCGGTCACTTCTTACGTGCGAGGGAATCAAGGCGGCTTGCCTGCGTACTTTTCGATGCCGTCGATGACGCGCTCTGGCGGGCCGAACTTTCTCGGTGCGCAGTACGCTCCGTTCGTTGTTCCCGATGACCCGAACAGCGGCGGCTTCCGTGTCCGCGATGTCGCCCTGCCCTCTTCCATTCAGGAGGACCGCTTCGCCCATCGCCGCGAACTCCGCACTCACGTCGACCGCCTTCCCCGCATCCTAGAAAAGGCCGCATCTGATCCCGCTGTGACGCTCGATGAGTATTACCGCCAGGGCTACGACCTTGTCTCATCGCCGCTCGCTCAGAAAGCATTCGAC
>JANOKO010000419.1:0-3748 GCA_031419335.1 Planctomycetota bacterium | reverse complement strand
CGAGACAGGCTTTGTCGATGGACAACGCCTGACGGTGACTCTGGAGGTGGATGTTCCGCTGTCTCTCCGGGATGCCAGCACCGTGATCGAGGACTGTGCCGGGGCGTGGGCGGACGCCGAGGCTGTCGAGTTTTCCCGGTGGGAAGAAGAGACAGCGAGGTTGAGGCGGTCTGCATCTCGTGACCAGATCGTGGTCTCGGATCACGAATCATGACCGGGTATTTACTCGATACCGATATTTGTTCACGTCTGTTTCGCGGTTCTCCGTCGGTCAAGGAACTCTCGCGTCTGCATGCCACCGAGTTGCACCTCTCCGCTGTCACCCTCGCGGAGTTGCTTTCATGGACCTTGCGAACGAATACGCCTCCAAATTGGCATCGTCAGTTGCTCCGATTTCTGGATATCGCTTCCGTCTTCACCGTGACTGCAGAGGTTGCAGAGCGTTGTGGACTGATTCGGGCGTCGATGTTTGATCGTGGACAAGGCCAGCCATTACCGGATCTGCTCATCGCAGCCACGGCCTTGGTGCATGATCTGACGTTGGTCACCCACAACACGAAACACTTTACCGGGATTCCCGGGCTGGTTGTCGAAGACTGGCAACTGGACATCGAGTGAACGGCTGGGTGGCGGGGCGACGCGAATCTCCAGAGAGCCCTGTGGGCGTTCTAAAACACCGACTTCAGCCCCAGATGTTTCACAAACGGCTCAAAGTCCCGGTCGCTGTGGAGCAGTGTGTAGCCGCTCTCGATACAGCGGGTTGCGATCACGGTGTCGATCGTTTTCTGGATCGTGACTCCCAGTGACCGCAGGGTGCGGTAGTTCTGAGCAGCCTGGATCGCGATATCATGGCCACCCAGGTAGACCAAATCGAAGGCCATCAAGAGCTTCTTCGCCTGGCGGAAATCCTGATCGTCGGCAAAGCCTTGCAGCACCTCCACCAACACCAAGTCGCCAATGGCCAGGGGGACGGTCCCTAGCAGTTGGTCCAACCGGTCCGATTGCCGAGTCACGGTGCCCCGAAAGTAGTCGATCCACACGCTGGAATCGACGAGGATCATCGATCCGTCCTCAGCGCAGCGAGATCACCTTGCCAGTTCAATTTGCCCCGGAACCGCTTCAACTCTGCCTGCTGCTGTAACTTCAGCAGTGTCCGCAGGCGGTGGTCTGCCAATATGAACTGTGGACACAGGGTGAGTTGGCATGATTCTTGGATCTCTGGGGCCATTGCCCGATACGGGTTACTCCGACTTCAGTTTCCAGATCCGCACGGTCTTGTCGAGACTTCCAGAGACCAGGAACGAGCCATCGCGAGCGAAGGCTAACGAATACACATTGTCTTGATGGCCGACGAACCGCGCCACCTCTTTGCGTTCGGCGATACTCCACAGGCAGATGAGAGCCTCGCCTAATTCAGTGTGGTCACTTTTTCGGACGCTTCTCCTCTGTTTTGAGCCACACCTGCACTTCGTCCATCTTGAATGGCGTGAGCACAAAATCGGTGATGGCACCGCGATTCTTGCCTTCCACAACCTCGTATACGTGGGATCTCAGCAACAGGTTCTCGGGCGAGGCGCGGTCGTATTCTTTCTCTGAAGATGGCATCTCCGCTGCGAAATCTGCTTGCACGTAGAAGCTGTCGGGGCGCGAGACCGTGCTGCGGGACCAACTCCCGCGCAGGCCGGTGAAGTATTTGAATTCCTCGAACATCACGCTGATCCTCGCGACTCCCCCTTCGATTTTTGTGGTACTCATCAGCAAATCGTCGTCGAGTTCGCCAATTTGCCCGATGGCGAAATCCTTCGGAGAGAGTCGCGGCACGTAGGGTTTGTCCGATTTGACGACAATGAGCCGTGAGTTCAGTTTTCGCAGCAGGACCGTGGCCTCACGCGCGACCGGGTTCTTAGCATCCTTGGCACCCAGTCGAACAACTTCTTTGAGCGTTTTGAGGCGTTTCTCCAATCGCACAGTTTCGAGTTCGCGAACACTCTGCATCGATTTATGAAACTTAATGACCGATTCCGGAAACTCTCCGGCGGGAAGTTCCACTGGCGGAGCCTTGCCGACAGCGGCTTGCGGCGATTTTCCGGACGGAGGTTTCGCCGGTGTCATCTTGCCGACCAGAGGTTTCGGCAATTGGCGAGTGGGGTCGGCCAGACCCTTCGCGGACACATCCCAGAGCATCACGGTTTTGTCGGTGCTTCCCGATGCCAACGTCGTGTCGTCGAAAGTAAATGCCACGTCCATGACCGAGTCCTGATGGCCGCGCAGGGATGCGGTTCGCGTTCCATCTGCCGTGTTCAGAAGAATCACTTCGCCCTCCGTGGCCCAGCCAGTCCCCACGGCCAGCGTCTTCCCGTCATGCGAAAACGCTAACGCATTGATGTTGTTCCCGGCATCTGACTTTGTCCGAGTCTTCATCGTTTTAAGTTCAATGAACGTCACTTCGTCCGCGACAGTGCTGCCCTTCTCTTGGTTAAAAGATCCCAGTGCCAATGTTTCGCCATCGGGTGAAAGGGCAATCGCCGGAGACTGCCCCAACTTCTCTGACAGTGTCGTCGTCAGCTTCCCCGTGCCGACATCCCACAGGATGCCGGTCCCCTCCAGTCCGCCCGATGCGAGCATGCGGCCATTGGGGGAAAATGCCACCGACTCAACGGGGCCACGGTGCCCGATCAGATTGCTAATCTCACGGGATTGCTTGATGTCCCAAATCTTGAGGCCGCCGCTGGACCGGCCTCCCTGTGGTGGCGCGGGCTCTTCTCCCCCCAAAGCCAGCAATTTTCCATCGGGAGAAAATGCCAGTGCATGTGCGGCAAACGGAAGCTTCACCAAGAGCGTCTTGGCGGGAAGGTTCCACAACACGGTGAGTCCGCGGTTGAGGAGGTTCTGAGGCTCGTAGCCAGCTGCGAGGATCTTCCCATCGGGTGAAATGGCCAAGGCCCGCACCCGGCCCCCCTGGCTCGGCAAGGTGGCGATGCGCTTTGCAGTCACCGGATTCCACAGGCAGAGTTCTCCCGTCCTGGCCTGACCCGTTTTCTGTACCAGGGGTTATGAGAAGTGGGGTTGTGGGTTTCGCCCTCGGATTGAATGAGTTTGGCGAGTCCAAAGTCGGTGATTCGCGGTTGTCCCTCGGCGGTTAATAAAACGTTCGCGGGCTTCAGATCACGATGGACGATGCCGTTCTGGTGCGCGTAGTGCATCGCCTCCGCGAGTTGCTGGACCAACTCCGCAGCTCGTCGTGCCACCACCGGCCCGTCGCGGTACAGGCGGGACAAGCTCCCGCCCGCGACATACTCCATCGTGTAGAAGTGCTGGTCCTGAAAGACCCCCACCTCGTGGACCGGAACGATCCCCGGATGGGACAGCCGAGCTGCGGCGCGGGCCTCGACTTGAAACCGTTGCAGGTCGAGTGGATTGGCCAGGGTGCCGGACTTAATCAGCTTGAGGGCCACGATCCGTTTCAGCTTGGACTGACGGGCCCTATAAACGACGCCCATCCCGCCCATCCCCACCTGCTCCAGCAGCTCATACTCGCCGAAGTAGCGGATCACCGTGCCGGGGGTAAAGGCTGGGGCTTCTGACAGCGTCTGAATACGCGTCTCCCCGAGATCGGGAGCCACCGGACGGACGAGATCCCCCAGCTGGCCGATATCGCCCAGAAACTCCCGCAGCTCGTCGGCAAAGTCCGGATGGGCTGCCAGAAACTCGGCCTGATCGAGAGGTTGTCCCCGCTCGCCGGACTGGT
>JANOKO010000418.1:0-7792 GCA_031419335.1 Planctomycetota bacterium | reverse complement strand
GAAATCCGTTGCTCTATCCGGCTGAGCTACGGGCGCTTCGGTTGGTTTGGGAGAAGTGAACCGGAGGAGTCTATCAGCACTCTCCTGTCCCACCAATCGGGCGTTGGTGGTTTCTACGAGTACGCTCTAGTTCAAAGTGGGTGAGTCGTCAGTTCTCAGTTTTTCAGCAGATGTTGTGCCCTCAGTTTGAAGCAGTCCGTGCCCGTGGGGATTTCATGGGCCCAAGAAGGCACTTGACCTGACGAGGATTCTCAACCCGGAGCGTCACTCTCAAAATGCCCCGTCGGGGACTGCGGAGATGAATGCCTTCCAGGCGGAGTATTTTCGCAGCATGAGCTGCCGACTGACCAGTGGGCTGCGCTTGGGACGAACCGGTTCACTCAGCAATCTCATGCCAGCTTCAAGGGGTGTGCGACCTCCTTTGCGAACATTGCAGTTCAGGCAGGCACACACCACGTTTTCCCAAGTATCCGGCCCTCCTCGACTGCGCGGCATCACGTGATCGAGGCTCAGTCGTTGCACAGAGAAACGGCGGGCACAGTATTGGCAGCGATGCTCATCACGCAGGAAGACATTACGCCGGTTGTACTTGACGGTGCTGCGCGGGACACGTTCGTACTTCAGCAGACGAATCACACGGGGGACTTCGATCTCAAACTGGACGGCTTGAACCCAGTCTTCATGTGCTTCCCGCAACCCCAGTTCGAGTTTGAGTTGCGAATGCTCTCTCCACGCTTCAAAGTCGAGGGTCGCAAACCGGCCATCTTCGACATGCACAACTTCGGCCAATCCCTTACAGAGCAAGCAGAACACTCGCGGTGCGGAGAAGATATGGACGGGGACATAGTGCCGGTTCAATGCCAAGACATGAGCCTGCATCGCGCTCGAACCCGGCCGCAGACTTCTCTTTGGCTCGGCCCCAGCCGGTGTGTCCTCATCCGCGATAAAGGGGGCCGATGCAATCATCGCACTTCCCGAGAGCAGGAGAACGCTCAACAACCCGCCGAGCGCAGTGATTCTAATCACGATGTCCTCTAGGGACAACTGCGCGGGCGAGAAGTTCACATGACTTTTCGGTGTGGTGGTTGTTAGGCACTGTGGTTCGCAAGAGCGCTGTGTCGAGTAGACTCCACAGGCCAGCCGTTCAGGGCCTTGTTCAGTCCGGGAGACACTGCCCGAATTGCCAAACCTGTTCCATTACGCTCCACATCGGGCACAGCTCCACATCGGGCACAGCTTCACCTCGGGGTCAGCGTGTTTGAAACTCCGATTCCCTCAACTAGGTTGCGACATGAGGGTGTCAATCGGTCTTGGGGGTCAGGTTTATGGTATCACGAACCTGCCTGCAGCTTTCAGGACTCGCTTTTCTCTTATCCGGGCAACCGCAACTGTCGCCTGGGACGCCTGCCACTTGTGTTTCGCAGCGACAGAGTCGAATCTCCGGCCCGGATGGTGCCCGCTTGATTCCAACGGATTCACGAAACTGAATGCTGGCTTGGCAGGTAATCCTGCCGAACCCGGTCTCCTTTTTCGGTCTTGCGCATGTCTCGTTTGTATGTTCTTCTCGGCTTCTGGTGCCTGTTCGGCTCTGCCGGTTTGTTCGCAGCCGACCCGGTTCAGATTGACCCGCTGCTGTTAAAGCCGCTGCCAGAGGGGTTGGTACTCCATGCCCGGATCGTCGACCCGGAGCGGTTGGTGGGTCATCCGCTGATGCAGCGGATGACCAGTCTGCTGGAGACGAGCCAGGAGTGGCAGCGGGCTCATGCGGAGACAATCGGGCTGATTCAGTTCACGGAGTCGATCGGGTTCATCGATCGCCAGTTGAAGTCGGTCGGGGTCGAGGGCGGCATCCGGGCGATTTGGCAGCGGGGGGCGCTGGTGGCCATTGGTGAGGGGGGTGACGATCCGCCGACGGGCGGTGTGTTCCTCGCCAAAGACGAAGCCGCAGCCAAGGCGTTTACGGACATTCTGCAACAGTGGGCCGAGACGGAACTGGGGTTGAAGTACGAGCCGATTGAGATGGAGGGGACGCCGGTCCTGGCTGCGGGGAATCTGCATGTGGCTGTCGTGGGGCACCGGGTGGCGTGGGCCAATCGGGCCGAAGCGATGAAGAATGTCCTCAAGCATATGCAGTCGGTCCCGACCGAAGATGTGGCTGCGACCGACCCGACGCTGCTGGCCGACGTGCATGTCTCACTGGCCGCAGTTCGCAAGAATCCGGACTTCGCCAAGGGGCTAGAAGTTCCGGCGAGCGACTTTGGGTTACTCACGTTCTTCGGGGGCTGGACCGATCTGTTGCGGCGGCATGAGCGGCTCTCGGTCGGGCTGCATGCGGGGGAGGGGGAGACAGTCTCTTTACGGGTCAGGTTCCGCGAATCGGCCACTGTACGCCCGAACGAATTGGCCCCCTTCTTCGCTCATCAAGATGAGAAAATGGCCCCGCCGCTGCATCCGCCGGGGACGATCCAGACCTTCTCGTGGTATCGCGACTACGCGGGGCTGTGGAACAATCGCCGTCAGTTGGCCCAGGCGGAGGTGGTCGACAAAGTGGAGAAGGGGGACGAGGACGCGGGAAAGCAACTGGCGGTCTTCGGCACCAGCTTCCGCCCCAGCGAACTTATCTCGCAACTCGGGCCGCACTTCCGCATCGTGTCGATCGAACAGGAGAAGGTGCCCTACGACAAAGTGATCGTCGAGGATGTCCTCCCCGCAGCGGCGTTCGTCGTCGACCTTCGCGACGAGGATAAGTTCCGCAAGATGACCGATCCGTTCGTGCGACTCTTGGGCCTGATCCAAGGAGGCGAGCAGCGCGTGCTGACCGTTCGCCAAGAGTACAAGTCCGCTCAACTGCTCAGTTTCGTGTTCCAGGAAACGGACGAAGAGGTCCGCAAACGACCGCGCGATCAATACAATTTCCGCGTGACCTCCTCGATCACGCGCGGGCACCTCATCATTGGCACCACGCCGTCCGTGGTGCAGGCGGTCATCGACGAACTCGACCAGCCGCGCGGCACCCAGCCCGCCCCCGGAGCCTTCACCGAACGCCAGCAGATCAGCTTCCCGAGTCTCGCTCGCCAACTGGGCCGGATGCAATCGAGCGCCACCCGCAAGATCGTCCTCAGCACCGGCTGGACTGTGGAGAAAGCCGAGCACGAGTACCAAGTGGCCCTCGGGCTGCTGTCCTCACTCGGCGAGGCGCACGTGAGCCTCGGCGACAATGCGGAAGGATTCGGGATCGAGATCGTTGTCGGAGCAAAGTAGGGTGGGACCAGCTCGCTTTGGAGCGCAGGCCCACCATGTCTCACGCGTGTTCTTGGAGTGGTGGGCCAGCGCCCAAGGCGGCTTGTCCCACCCTACGTCCTACGTCCTGTCGATCAACCATCCATGCCTTCAGCCCAAGACCTCCTGAACTCCCTCCGCCCCGAACTCGCGTGGGAGCCGTTCACCCCGACTCGCAAGAGCCGTTGGGACGTGGGAAAGGCTGCGCACCTCTACCGCCGTGCCGCCTTCGGGGCACCCTGGGATGTGATCGAAGCCGCAGCCGCCTCCAACCCACTCGAAGTCGTTCAGCGGTTGGTGCGCGGGCTCGATGGCTTGCAGCGGTTCGAGAACGATGTCGAGCGGCTGACCCCCGGCACCCTCGCCAGCAACGACCGCCGCGAGTTGCAGGGGTTGTGGATGTACCGGCTGCTCAATTCGCCGCATCCGCTGCAAGAGAAGCTGACGCTGTTCTGGCACAACCACTTCGCGACCTCGCATGCCAAGGTGACATCGGGGCGGTTGATGCACCGGCAGAACGAGACGCTGCGGCGGTACTCGCTGGGGAGCTTTGCGGGGCTGTTGCGGGAGATGACGTTCGACCCGGCGATGTTGATCTGGCTCGACTCGAACACCAACCGCAAGGGAGCCCCGAACGAGAACTACGCCCGCGAGGTGTTCGAACTGTTTTCGCTCAGCCCCGGGAACTACACCGAACAGGATATTAAAGAGGCCGCACGCGCCCTCACCGGTTGGAGTACCAAGGACGAACAGCCGTTCTTCAACCCAGCGGAGTACGATGCTTCTGCGAAGACCATCTTCGGGCAGACTGGAGCCTTTGCGGCGGGAGATGTGGTGCGGCTGGCGCTCGGTCAACCGGCGTGTGCCCGGTTCATCGTTCGCAAGATGTTTCGAGAGTTCATCAACGACAGCGCGACCCCGCCGGAGGCTCTCATCGAGCCACTCGCAGCCGAGTACCGGCTGCGGGACTACGACACCGGCTGGCTGGTGCAGCGGATGCTGTCGAGTTGGCTGTTCTACTCGGACGCGGCGATTCATCAGCGGATCAAGTCGCCAGTGGAGTACGTGGTCGGCACAGTGCGTTCACTCGGCGGCACCGTCAGTCCGCTGCAGGCGGCAGAAATCTGCGGGCAACTCGGGCAGAGCCTGTACTTCCCGCCGAACGTCAAGGGCTGGGACGGCGGGCGAGAGTGGATCAGCTCGACGACGTTGCTGCTGCGGCAGAACGTGGCGTTCGAGATCACCAAGGGCCGCGACGAAGCGGTCCGCCTTGACCCCGCGCGCTGGGCGGTGAAGTACGAGGCCCGAACCCCCGAGCAGATCGCCGATCTGTTCCTGAACATGTTCGTGCAGAGGATCGACTCTCCGGCCCGCGTGCAGATCGTGTCTCAGTTGCGAACCGAGATGGAGAGTGCCAATGATCGTCCGTTCGCGCGTCGGGAGAACCAGGCCCGACTCGCGCGGCTGGCGGCACATCTGGTGCTGGCACTGCCGGAATCGCAACTGAGTTGATGCACTGAGGTGAAACACGGAGTCATCATTGCTCTTTACTCCGAAGGAGTTGCACATCACAGCCCAGGGTTGGCGACCAACGGGAGCCTACCCTGGGTGGAGGTCAAAAGGAGAACAAACCCTGAAGGGGTTCTACACGTCGGTTCTCGACCGGTTGTACATCCCCTTCAGGCAACGCTGTGAAGGATATCTCAGAGATCACGCTCACAAAGTGGCCAACACGTTTCCGGCTCCCTCTCCCCACTGGTGATGTGACTTTCGGAGAGGGCATGGCTGTGGGGAGAGGGCTGGGGTGAGGGGGCCATATCGCACGCTCAAGCCCCCCTCACCCCGGCCCTCCCCCCCACAGTGGAATCCTCTCCGAAGGCCAAATCGAATGTGGGGGAGAGGGGGCAGAACCTGGGGAAACACCTTGTGGAAATCCTTCACGGCGTTGCCCTTCGGGGTACAACACGTAGAACATCCGCCTGACAAGTCAAACCACGGACCCTGACATGACCACTCGCCGAAACTTCCTCGCCGCAACTGCGGCCAGTCTGACCTTCCCCTCGGTCTTCCAGCGGATGGCCCTCGCGGCCCCTGGACTCGATCAGCGCGGGGCCAAGGACACGATCTTGGTGATCGTGCAACTGACCGGTGGCAATGATGGGTTGAATACCGTCGTGCCCTATACCGAGGCGGTGTATCAGAAGGCTCGCCCCACGCTCAAGATCTCGGCAGATTCTGTACTCAAGCTGGAGCAGGGACTCGGCCTCGCTCCGTCGATGACCGGGTTCAGCCAGTTGTGGGATGCAGGCCAACTGGCTGTCCTGCAAGGCGTTGGCTACGCCCAGCCGAACCGTTCGCACTTCGAGTCGATGGACATCTGGCACAAGGCCACAACCAGCCCAACCGAGAAGTTCGGCTGGCTGGGCCGCGGTGCCCCGGAGATCGGCGGAGCGGGAGATGGCGTGTTGCACATCGGCGATGGCGAGCCGCCGTTGGCCGTGTATGGAGCCACTGGGTACGCCCCGTCGATGCGCTCGATCCAGGACTTTCAACTCAAGACCGGTAATGGGGCCGACGGAGATCGCCGCCGAGCGGCGGTTGAATCGCTGGCCGAGAAAGCCGAGGGGAGTGATGAACTGCTGAGCTTCGTCCAGTCCTCGGCCAAGCAGTCGTTCGCCTCGGCCAAGCGCATCCGAGAAGTGGCTGCGGAGTACAAGTCGGGTGTCGATTATCCGCAGACGCCGCTGGCTCAGCGGTTGAAACTGATCGCCCAACTGATCGATGCCAAACTCCCCCAGCGGGTCTATTACGTCAGCCACGACGGGTTCGACACGCACGCCGCCCAGTCACTCTCGCACGGGCAACTACTGGGGGCAATGGCTTCAGCTTTGGAGTCGTTCCACGCCGACCTCAAGGAACATGGGCACTCCGAGCGCGTGGCCGGGTTTGTGTTTTCCGAGTTCGGTCGTCGCGTCGCCGAGAACGGTTCGCAAGGCACCGACCACGGTACAGCCGCCCCGGTATTCTTGACCGGGGCGGGGATCAAGGGGGGCTTGCACGGCCAGCACCCGTCGCTGGAGAACCTCGAAGACGGCGACGTGAAGTTCCACACCGACTTTCGCTCGGTGTACGCGACGTTGCTGCAAGAGTGGCTCGGCGTCGCACCGAACAAGGTGCTGACGGGGCAGTACCCGATCCTGCCGGTCATTCGACAGGCGTAGGCGAAGACTCAGTTGGGCTTGAGGTCGCCATCCCCTCCCCGTAAGGTGGAAGACGTGATTGTCCCCGCCTGAGGCACGCCGCCCGATGTCCGTTCCATCTACCCGTTCCAGTTGTTGCTCAGCATTTCTCCCTCCACCCTCATCACGGCGAGGTTGGTTAGCGCAGACCGCCAATGGTTTCGGATCGATCGCACTCGCGGGTCTCCTGACCGAAGCGGGGCAGGTTCTCGCCTCCCCGGCCACGTCCGCCCCGCACCTCCAGCCCAGGGCCAAGAACGTTATCTTCCTTTATATGGACGGCGGCCCGTCGCAGGTCGACACCTTCGACCCGAAACCTTTGCTCACCCAAGAGAACGGCCAGCCCTTCAAGATGAAGGTCCAACCGACGCAGTTCGACAACATCGGGAACTCGCTCGGGTCTCCATGGAAGTTTGAGAACAGCGGGCAGAGCGGACTGCCGATTAGCGATCTGTTTCCTAAGCTGCGGGCGTCGTGTGCGGATGAGCTGTGCGTGATTCGGTCGATGACCTCGGAGTTTTCGGAGCACACGAACGCGAACTACTTTCTGCACACCGGGCATGGGTTGCAGGGGCGACCGAGCATGGGGGCCTGGGTCACGTATGGACTGGGGAGTGAGAACCAGAACCTGCCGGGGTTTGTGGTGGTCAACGCGGGACTGATTCCGCCGGGCGGGCTCGACTGCTTCTCGAATGGGTTCTTGCCCGCGACTTATCAGGGGTCGATCTTCCGCCGCGAGGGCACCCCCGTCGCCAACGTCGATCGGGCCGACTCGACCCCGGCCTCACAGCGTCGCAAGCTGCAGTTGATGGAGACCCTCGACCGCTCGCTGCTGGCCCGGACCGGGAAACAGGACTCCCTTGAGTCGGCCATCGCCAATTACGAGCTGGCCTTCCGCATGCAGTCCGCAGCCCCCGAACTGGCCGACCTCAGCCAGGAGACCAAGGCGACGCAGGAGATGTACGGCCTGAATCACGACTGGCCGGGGACGAAAGCGTTCGGCCAGAGTTGCCTGCTCGCGCGGCGTTTGGTCGAACGCGGCGTGCGTTTCGTGCAGGTCACGACTCCCGGCGGCAACGGCGACCGCTGGGACCAGCACAACGACCTGAAGGACGGGCACGAGAAGAACGCACGCTCGGTCGATCAGCCGATCGCCGCTCTACTCACCGATCTGCGGGCGCGGGGTCTGCTGGATGAGACCCTCGTCCTATGGGCTGGTGAGTTCGGTCGGACGCCGTTCGCCCAAGGCTCGAATGGCCGCGACCACAACCCGT
>JANOKO010000417.1:0-9595 GCA_031419335.1 Planctomycetota bacterium | reverse complement strand
AGACCGGGGTCGTTACGGCTCTCACCTGGAATTTCGTCAGCCAGCGCCAATGCCTGTGGTTCGCCGTGCGTATCTGAGATGACACGTCTTTACCCGCGATTGAGGTGATCGATGCGAATCGTCTATTCCAGGCCGCGCTGGCTGGGAATTGCGTGGGCGTTGTGCCTGTGGGTTTCATTCAGTCTGGGGCAAGAACGCTTTTCTGAACCCAAGTCGATCACGGGGATTGAAAATTTGAGGCAAGTTGCCCCGGGGCTACTATCCGGTAGCCAGCCGCAAGGGGATGCTGCCTTCGAGGAACTGGCCAGCCGGGGCGTGAAGGTTCTCGTCAGCGTCGACGGTTCTGCCCCTCAAATCGAAGCGGCGCACAAACACGGTTTACGGTATATCCATATCCCCATTGGCTACAATCAGATCGATCCCCAAGAGCGGGCCGACCTCGTCCAAGCGGTCAAAACAGTGGGGGGTCCGGTCCTTGTCCACTGTCACCACGGCCAGCACCGTGGCCCGGCAGCGGCGGCGTATTGCGGAATGGCCATGGGAAAACTCTCGGCAACCCAGGCGGTGGATTTCCTACGAGTCGCTGGCACCCGATCGGACTACACAGGTCTGTGGGATGCCGTCAGGAAGTTCGTGCCTCCGACGGTCCCAGCGGGTCCGCTGGTGGAAGTGGCCGAAGTCGAACCCCTGACCGCTGCGATGGTCCGAATCGATCATCTCTGGAGCGGGATTGACCAGCGAGCTCAGACGAACCAGATTGTGGACTGGGAAGCCTTCACTCGCGAGTCACTTCTGCTGAACGAGGAGTTCCGTGAACTGGCCCGCACATCGCCCTCGAAGGACAAGAAGTTCAACGCCAAGTTGCGGGCCGCAATCCTCACGGCGGAGGAATTGCACGGGAGCAGTGGTCAGCACAACCCAACTGCTCTGAAAATCGCAGCTCAGAAGGTACAACAAGGCTGCGTGGACTGCCATGCGCAATACCGGGACCAATGACGGTTCGGAGCCACGCATTTCGCGGTCCAAACAGAGAGACCTTCCGCATCTCTTCGATCCACGATCGAGCGACTGATCCTCTGAACAGCCACGCCAACGCTTACGCCGATCCTTCTGCCATCGGCAAAGAATCCCCGTATTCGATTCGAGCTTCGTCACGCAGGGATTTCTCCACAAACGTCCCCGGTTTGAGTTGCGGTCCCGTGTGGTGGGCGTCGAGGATTCTCTGGAGGCGTTCAGAGTCGATGACCTCGACCTCAATGAGTTCGTTCGTGATCTGATCGAGGACCGGGCGGCGGCTGCGCATGATCTCACGCGAGGTTTCCATGCACTCGTCGATGATGCGTTTCACTTCCAGATCGATCTCCCGCATGGTCTGTTCGGCGTGGGCGTAATCGACGGGGTGCGCTGACCCATAATGAAACAGCGATCGCCGGGAGTTGCTGTAATTGACCCGACCGATTTTGGGGCTCATGCCATATTCAGTGACCATGCGGCGGGCGGAATCGGTGGCTCTCTCCAGATCGTTTCTGGCTCCCGTACCGACTTCCTGAAAGACGGTCTCCTCGGCTGCGATTCCACCCAGCATCACGCAAATCTGGCTGACCAGTTCCGACTGCGTAATCATGTATTTGTCATCATCAGGACGCTGCAGCATGTATCCCAGCGCCCCGAATCCACGCGGGATGATGGAGATCTTATGGACGGGATCCGTGTTTGGCAGGCTGCAGGCTACGAGTGCATGACCTGACTCATGACAGGCCAAACGACGTTTCTCGTCCTCCTTGATGATGCGACTGGTTTTCTCAAGCCCGATACTCACGCGCTCGACAGCCTCCTCCAATTCCCCCATCGTCACGGCGGGCTTGTTCTTGCGAGCGGCCAGGAGCGCCCCCTCGTTGACGAGGTTCTCCAGATCGGCACCGACAAACCCCGGGGTGATTTTGGCCAACTTGACCAGCTCGACATCGTCGGCCAGCTTGACCCGTTTTGAGTGGACCTTCAGGATCGCTTCGCGACCTTTATAGTCCGGGCGATCGACAAGGACATGGCGATCGAAACGTCCTGGTCGCATGAGGGCGGGGTCGAGTGTTTCGGGACGGTTGGTGGCCCCCATGACGATCACGCTCTGGTCCGAGGAAAACCCATCCATTTCGACCAGCAAAGCGTTCAGCGTCTGATCCCGCTCATCGTGCCCGCCCGGCATGCCGCTACCACGGACCTTGCCAAGGGCGTCGAGTTCGTCAATGAAGATGATGCTGGGGGCCTTCGCCAGTGCCTGAGCAAACATATCGCGGACACGAGCGGCACCCACTCCGACGAACATTTCGACGAAGTCTGAACCCGAAAGGCTGAAGAACGGAACACCCGCCTCGCCGGCCACGGCTTTGGCCAGCAGTGTCTTTCCGGTTCCGGGAGGACCAACGAGCAACACCCCGCGCGGGATGCGTCCGCCCAGCGCCTGGTATTTCGCTGGCGTCTTGAGGAATTCCACCACCTCGCGTAACTCTTCGACCGCCTCATCGATCCCGGCGACTTGATCGAACGTCACGCGGGTTTCTTCACCCTCAAACAATTTGCCTCGGCTGCGACCAAAAGACATCGCAGTTCCTGGGCCCGTCATCCGGCGGAAGAAGAAGATTAACGCCCCCAAGGTCATCGCCATCATGACCAGCGTCACAACCGACGACCACTCGGTGACCGGCTTTTGACCATGCACGATAATACCGGCTCGGTGCAGTTCGTCGTTCAGCTTATCGAGCGATTGGTCCCGCAGCGCGCCGATGCTGACATGAGAACGAAGTATCTCGGTGCGGGCTTTGTCGTCGGACCCCCTCGCTCGAAATGGCCAGGGAGTCACTCCCCCAAGCTCGGTTTCAGGTCGGTCCTGAAATGTGATGAAGGAGTGTCCAAACTGGAGTTCGTGGACGTTTTTCGAGGTGTATCGTCCCGCTTCCAGACCAGCCCGGAACTCCCCGAAGCTGACCTCCTGCCCCATCCGTTGTGTTGCCAGCCAATACCAGGACAAGGCGATAAGCAACCCCGCAACCATCAGATACCACAACCCGATGCGAGAACTTCGTTCCGGAACTCGTTGGGGTTCCTGCGGGATCGGGTTCTCGGGGCTGGGCATCTGAATTCCACGGGGAAACGGGATCGGCTCAGGGCTACAGCACTCGGAAACCCTGTGCCTGTATATCCACTCTACGCCGGTCCCGAGTGGCGGTCAATCTTTGTTGTGACTGGTTTTCCAGGTCACAGAGTCTGCAAGCTAGAGTACATGACAGCACCTAGAGGCTGTCATGCGGAGCAAGGTTTCGTCAGAAGACCTGTTCTGTTGGCCACAGAGTTCTGGGGCAGGAGGAGAATACGTGTTCACGAGGGACTGTCGGTTTTCAGCCAGAGGTTGCTGCGTCCCGTGCCACAGATTTCAACCGGACTCACCAGAAAACCAGTCTCCCCGTATCTTGCCGCCGACTGCTTCTCAAGCGTGCGACGAACCCTCATGGATGTGCGGCCTGGACACACCTGTTGGCAAGCTCTCGTCCGCACAGCAGTGACTCTAAAAATTCGCCCTCTTGCATTTGAGGAAATTCTGATACATTTCAGGGATTCACGGTCATTGCGACCCCGCTCACCTCACCACGGAAGAAGGAGATCATCATGGGAAAAGGGAACAATAGTCAGAAGAACGACAAGAAAACGATGAAACCTAAACAGGACAAGAAAGGTGCCAAGACCGAAGTCAAAAAATAGTGTCGGAGGTCTGGTTCAGTCCGGAAGCGGAGAACGGGGTTCAGCCTGTTCTCCGCCTGATCGGACCACACAACTGAACTGCGACTGATGGGGATAGTGCTGCCCGTGTGCAGCGGGAATCGAGGCCCCTGCTGATTGTCTGGGGGGTCCGGGGAGTGACCAAGGAGAATCACTGGAAAGCGTCTTCTGAGGCCGTACTCCAGTTGTCCGCGATTTGGAAAAAACGGCAAACTTCTCTTTTGTCTCCTTTCTGACTCTACTAAACTCCGAACACGCCAGAAGTTCTTCGTCCATTCCTATTGAGACACGACGCCACGACGGTCATGGGCAAGTCGACAGACATCCGCATTCTGAATTCCGGCATCTCATTCGAGCCGGTCTCTTTTCGCACCCCGCTGAAGTTTGGTGGGCGGACCGTGAAGGAGAGTCAGCTTATCAATGTGGAAGTCACGGTGGAAACACGTGGCAAGAAGCATGGGGTCGGCTTTGGCAGTATGCCGATCGGCAACATCTGGGCTTGGCCTGGGACAAATGGTGTCACCGCGGAGCTGGCCGAAGCGGCGATGATCGACTTCGCCAGGCGAGCTGTGGGGCTGACTGAAGGGTTCATTGATTTTGGTCATCCGATCGAGCTCATGTTCACCCTCTCCGCTGAGTACGCCCACCTCGCCAAACTGGTGACAGAGAAGTACAAACTTCCCGAAGTCGTTCCGGAGCTGGCACGTTTGGTTGCTGCCAGTCCGCTCGACGCAGCGGTCAACGATGCGTATGGCAAGGCCAATGGAGTCAACAGTTACGATGCGCTGTCGTCAAAGTACATGAACGATGATCTGTCGGAATACCTGGATGGCCAGTTCGAGGGAGAATACCTTGACAAATACACATTGCGGGAGCCGAAACCCCGCATGCCGCTGTATCATCTCGTCGGGGCCGTGGACCCCCTGACGGTGGGTGATGTCACTCAAAGGATTGGCGACAAGCTGCCCGAAACGCTGGAGGAATGGATCCCCTATAACGGGTTGACGCACCTCAAAATCAAGCTCAATGGTGATGATCTGAAATGGGATGTCGAGCGCGTACTCAGCGTGGATCGCGTGGCCGCTGTTGCACAAGCCAAACGCGGTTGTACGCTGTGGTACTACTCGGTCGACTTCAATGAGAAGTGTGCCAATGTCGAGTATGTCCTCGACTTCTTGGCACAGGTGAAGCAGGGCAGCCCACACGGGTACGACCGCATCCAGTACATTGAGCAGCCGACCCATCGTGATTTGCGGGCACATCCCGAGAACCGCATGCATAAGGCGGCGGAGTTGAAGCCGGTTGTGATTGACGAATCGCTGATCGACTATGAAACACTGCTGCTCGCCCGCGAACAAGGCTACAGCGGAGTCGCGCTCAAAGCCTGTAAGGGACACTCCGAAGCCCTCTTTGCGGCCGCAGCCGCTCAGAAATTCGGGATGTTCCTGTGCGTGCAGGATCTCACCTGCCCGGGACTCTCATTCCTGCATTCCGCGAGCTTGGCAGCTCGCATTCCGGGCGTGGCAGCCATTGAGGGGAACGCCCGGCAATACTGCCCTGCTGCCAATAAGAAGCTTGGGCGGACCTACGCGGGGATGTTCGAGATCAAAGACGGAACGGTGCAGACCAGCCTGTTGAACGGGTTCGGGCTGGGGTATTAGTCGAATGTGACGAACACCCCTGTGTGCTGCACACGGCCGGGGCAAACTCTACGGCATTTCAATCACGCGAATCCGTCGATACTCCATTTGACCATTGTCCCCTTCCAGGCCAATCGGACCCGACTCCGGCAACTGTAGCGCTGCTTCGAGAACCTCACCATTACAGGTGCAGTAACCCACGTTGTCCTTCACGACCACGATCATCTCATTCCAGTCCTGCGGCCTGTAGTGTTTTAATTCCTTGTAGGGTCCGGCGAGCGGGTAGTCACGGCATTGCAGTTGAGGACGACGGATGAAGACACCGCTGTCAGCGTTCGGCGTCGCACGGAAGTCGAGCTTAAGCGTGAAGTTCTTCGGAAACACGCGATTCGTCCAGAGCTGCTGCACGCGGCGGCCTTCGGGGGGAGTCGTCACCACGAGGCGGCCATGCAGGGCCACGTACCGCCCGTCATCACTCGCGGGCTTACCGTCAAAGGAGGCCTGTTTCTCCTGTGTCTTCTGATCACGGAATCCCCAACCGGTGAGATCATTTCCATTGAACAAACTGATGGCCCCGGGTTCCAGTTCGAACTGATCGTCTGTGGTCTCCAGCAAACCCAAAGTCGCAAAAATCGGTCGTAGACCAGCGGCCCACATCGCGTAACCTGCGTCATTCGGGTGCAGCAGGTCTGGAAACTCCGCCAGTTTCGCATCCCCCTTTTCGTCCGCGAACAGCTTCCAGGTCTCGATGAGTGTGACCTGGGGATCGCCTTTCACGGCAGCAAAGTAGAGTTCATTGATCTTCTTGATCTTTTCGGCGGGTCGCCGCATCGTTTCGGAGCTGGGGAAGACTTGGCACACAATGATCGGCAGCTTGGGATTGTGCTTCTTGAGTGCCTCAATAATCAGCTTAAAGTTCCCAGCGATCACTTCGGGCTCGGCTTTCTCTTCCAAGTCATTCGTGCCCATGAGGAGCACCACTGCCGAAGGATGGAGGGCAAGGACATCCCCTTGCAGGCGGACCAGCATTCCTCGCGTCGTGTCGCCGCTGATTCCTCGGTTGGCCACCTTCATTCCCGGGAAACGTCCGCCGAGATCCTCGCCCAATCCCTGAGTAATCGAGTCGCCCAGGAACACCACCGCGTGTTGGTCTTTCTCTGTCTGCTGAGCCCAAACAAACCGCCGTTGATTCCACAAGTCTTTGAACCAGTCGTAACGCCGAATCGGACCTGCACCGGGCAGTCCTTCATCCGTCGCCGGGAGATCAATCCCCGGCGCGGGTTTCTCCTCAGCCCGCAGACTCGCTACGGAGGCACACAGATTGAGACACGCCAGGAGAGGCACCAGAGCAAAGCGGAGTGAGGTGTTCATGGATCTCATCGTCTCGCATCGCACCGACAGTTTCAACTTCGAGACCACAGAAAATGCGTCTCACAGGAATCCCCTTGGGGTGTACGGAACGGAGGACTACACTGCGACCACCCGCTTGCGGGCTGGTGCAGGTCGCCATGTTTGTTGTGCGGAGGTGCTGCTCCTGCGGAATCAGACCACGAAGAGGAGATTCTCGCATGGTGACACCACACGCTCCCGAGCCTCTCGGGAATGCAATCCGTAGGGCGGACGAGGAAGCCTTGATTCTCTATTTTGATGGAGTCTGCGGCTTGTGTAATACGGCTGTCGATTTCGTCTTGGCCCGTGATACACTCCAGAGGTTTCGCTTCGCTCCCCTCCAGGGCGAGTCCGCGCGGCAGAATTTACTGGCCCGTGATTGGGAGCGACTCGATACGCTGGTGCTGAATACTTCACAGGGACAGTACCGGCGATCCGCAGCTGTGGTTCGCATCTTATGGAACCTGCCGGGGATCTGGCCGTATGTGGGAGCGGGATTGTGGTTGATCCCTGGGCCATTGCGAGATCTGGGCTACCGCTGGGTATCGGCAAACCGGATGGAATGGTTTGGACAAAAGGCCACCTGCCGCATGCCGACTCCGCAGGAACGGGAACGGTTTCTCTCGTAACCTCATGCCCCGTGAATGGGGCTGTATTCGCATGGGGCCAGAGGTGCTACGCCGCCCGCCGGACCGAGTCCGCCGTCGAACCCTCTGCGACCGTCTGTCTGGCGAGCAGTTCCTCCAACGAGGGTCGGGACTTCTCGTACCGCTGTCCGATATAGGGCAGACTGCGCCGGCTGAACGTGTTCATGAAGTCGATCAGCGCAGGCATGAATCGCTTCAAGTTGTACAGCACGTGTGCCAGTGGAGTAATGAGCACCATTCGACGGTTCCAGCGAATCGCCCGCAGTGTGAGCTTCGCGACCCTTTCCGGCGACGCACACATCCAGGCCGGGGGCTCGGGTGCGGGTTTGCCACGTCCCGTCTGGCAGTCGCGGTATAAGTTCGTCGCAACTGGACCGGGGCAAACGGCCGTCACTCCCAGCCCCCCTCGCCCGTACTCGGCTCGCAGTGCTTCAGTGAATCCGACGAGTCCAAACTTGCTCGTGTGGTAGGCATTAAAGCGTCCCCCGGCCACGAGCCCGGAGATGCTGCACATGTTGGCAATATGTGACCCACTGCGAGACATCAATGCGGGCAATAGCAACCGTGTCAGGTGAATCGGAGACAGCAGGTTAATTCCCAGCAACCGGTCCCACTGCATTTCTGTCATCAGGTGCGTCGGCCCGTAATAGGCCACTCCTGCGTTGTTGATCAGCAGGTCCAGCCCTCGCCATTCCTTGTTGATCTGGTCTGACAGAGAGACAAGTTGCCTGCGGTCAGTCAGATCGATTTCGTTCGTCCTTACCTCGCCCGTCAGCTGACGCAACTCCTTGGCCAATTCATCAAGCCCGTGCCCGTCGACATCAACCAACCAGAGTGACGCCCCCGCCTGAGCCAATTGAATGGCGAGCGCTCGGCCAATTCCTCCGGCAGCCCCAGTGATGAGAGCTTGCTTGCCCCGAAAATCCTGCACGGGAACCTCCCTGTTCCACAATGACCGGCCGCAGTTCAACAACAGAGACTGGGCACATTCGAACAGTACCACAGGGTTGAAGGCTGCGAACAGTCGAATTCTGAATCGGGAAGGATGCCTGCCTTGGCGAGCAAGGCTCACCGGTGCGCTGTTCGGAAGTCTGAAAACGGACTATGAAGAACTCACGAGGTACGCCGTCAGATATCCAGATCCTTGACCTCGAGCGCATGTTTCTCGATGAACTCGCGGCGAGGTTCGACCTGCTCACCCATAAGCACGCGGAAGATTTCTTCGGCGGCTGCGGCGTCTTCGAGGGCCACTCGCTTGAGGATGCGGTTGTGCGGGTCCATGGCGGTTTCGTAGAGCTCGTCCGGGTTCATTTCGCCCAGACCTTTGAACCGCGTGTAGATCAGGCCGCGTTCTCCGATCGTGCGAATCGAGCTGACCAGTTCGCGGATGCTCATCAGCTTGCGGGGTGTCACGTCGTGTTCGAGTTGATACGGGTGGACCGGCTCGCCGTTCACCGGAGGTGAGACGAGTAAGTCGTTGAGCGTGAGGCCGAACTCGGCTTGCAATCGCTTGATCGTCTCGTTGATCGTGCGGATTTCGTGCAGGTCGTTGACCTGCAGCGAGCTGTGGGCTTTGACCTCGACGACGCCCTCTTCGGCAGTCTTGGCCAGCGGCTCGTCGGCCATCTTGAGTTCGCCGCCCGCCTTCTTCTCGGCCTCAACTAGGAAGGCGTCGAGTTCCGCCTTCGTCGTGAACCAGTGCTGGGCGGCTCCGAGGAACACTCGGTAGCGAGGCAGCAACCCCTCGGGATTCACCTGCTGAGTCGCCAGTGTGCGGAGTTCGATCCCCCGGCGCTCGAGCGTTTCTAGCTGGACCTCGACCAGGTCCATCAGGTCGGCCAGCTTCTTCAGCTGTTCCCCTTCGATCGTGAAAGATTCCGTGGCTGCGACCTTCGATCCGTATCGAGCGGCAATCAGATTGGCGCGGGGCTTGACGACGAGCTTAGTCCCCTCCAGTCCCAGTCCGAGCAGTTCGGACATCATCTCTGCCTGTGTTTGCACATAACGCGGCTTCTGGTTCCGCTTGCTCTTTTGGAATACGCGGTACAGCGGCGGCTGGGCGACGTAGACGCAGCCCTGCTTGACCAGTTCCCGCATGTGGCGGAAGAAGAACGTCAGGAGCAGCGTGCGGATGTGCGAGCCATCGAC
>JANOKO010000416.1:0-1864 GCA_031419335.1 Planctomycetota bacterium | reverse complement strand
AGCACTCCCACGATCGACACGATCCAGGTGACGCTCACCCCTTCGGGGGGAAGGTTTCGAATTCGGGCCTCATCATCGTAAATCATCCGTCCGATGAGCAATGGGGCTGTCCGTTTGGTCCCCGACGAATCCTCATACGATAGTTTTTTCAGAAAGAACCCCACGAAGCGAGCATCCAGGAAGGCCTGCCCCTCGATCTTCACTCCCGGCGGAACGTCCACAAACACGACGCAATACGGGAACGTCTGAGACACCTCGGAAGGCCCCCATGCTTCGTACACGCGCGGCACGTTTGCGGAATTTTCGGGAGCATCGTGCTGCATCATGAGCCGCACGTGCAGCCGCACATTGACCAGCGCTCCCCGGTTCTGGCCGGGAGCCTGAAACAGATGTGTGAACAGCAAATCCGTGCGGGCCTGCTTCCGCAATTCTTCACCGGGGACTGCATAGGCCCATTTCACCAACCGCCAGTAAGCGGGCATCTCTTCGGCGGCCAGCGGAGTCAGATCAGAGATCGCTTGCAGTTCTTCCTTCAGAGCGTCGATCTCCTCGGCATCCGTATGGCCGGGATGCTTGACAACGAGTTCCGTCCAGGGAGTCTCCGCGACTGGTGGTGGGGCAGGAGTCGACTGCTCCACGGCCTCATTCGAAACGATCGATCGCCACGACGAAGACTTCTTGGACTGCACATACAACAATCCGACAATCCCCAGCAGAAAGATTCCCGAACTCATTCGCATGAGCTCGCGCTTGGTAAAGAATCCGGTCGATCCAGGGGACGTGGGACGCATGCTACGGCGCTCCGGCCTCACCTTCGGGGAGTTCCACAAAGCTCAGCTTCGTCAGCGATTCACCGCTCGGTAGCTTCTGGCGTGTGCAGACATCGATGAGCTTCATCAATTCATCGTATCGCAACTTCGACCCGATTTGCAGAATCACCTGTTTGAACGGGGCGTCCGGGTCATCCAGAATCACGCCTAGCCGGACTTCAAGTGCTTTCGCCTTGTCAGGTGAGTTTTCACCAACGACTCCTTCTCCGACAGCGATCGACTGCACCGTGCCATCCCCGTTGGAAAACACGCTGATAATCAGCGACTCGATCCCCTCAACGGGATTGGTGTTCTCTTTGTCCTGACCCGCTTGTTTGTCCGTCTTGACCAGAGCGACGGCTTCTGGCGGCGGCAACCGGAGCATGATCTGCCCCTCCGACGGGTCCGGCGTGAAGGTCAACACGAAGAACGACAGCAACTGGAACGCCATGTCGAGCATGGCGGCCAGATTGAGCTTCACGTCACTGGATTTCCGGCGATGGCGTGACATGGATTATGGCTCCGGCTGTTGGGCTTTGAGGGCAAATCTGCGGTAGCCGTGGTCCTGGCACGCCTTGATCACCTTGTACAAATCTTTGAAACGCGAGGTCTCATCCGAGCGAATCACGATCGTCGTGGGGAGTTCTCCGCCGGATTCGATTTCATCCCCCTTTCGCTTAGCGGCCAAGCGACTGACTTCCGCTTCGTTGGCGATGTAACCCAAGAGATCGACTTTTTTGCCGTACACCGTCAGATCGCCAGTCGGTGAGAGATTAAGGATCAGTAACTCCTCTTTCCCGTCTGTGTTGACCGGCATGGCTGATCCGACAACCGGCAACTTGAGGGTCAGATCCAGCGCAGCCGCCTTAAAGTTCATCACCAGCATGAAGAAGGTGATGAGTTGAAACACCATGTCGAGAATCGGGGTGAGGTCGGCCTCTCCTTCGGCGCTCGTACCAGACATGACAGTTCCTCATTGCGGAATCGTGAGTGGGGGGCAGACAGAACCAGAGGTCGCCGTTACGCCGAGGGCGGTGCCGCTGCTGGAGCAGCCG
>JANOKO010000415.1:0-2148 GCA_031419335.1 Planctomycetota bacterium | reverse complement strand
GGCCATTGGGAGGACTCGCACTCTGTCGGCGAGCTCCCACGTTTCAGTCGGAATTTCTAACCCCCGCCGCCGGTCCGCTGTTTCACTTGGCGGTCTGTTTCTTGTTGCTACCGGGGGTCTATCACCCCACTTCGAACCTGTTGGCGGTGATACATCCATTGAGCATGCCTCACATCCCATTGGAGAATGGCGCATTTTTCCAAGGGCTGGTACTGCTGACCTTCTCGCTGAACTGGAAACTACTGTTGTTGAACTTGCTGCCGATGCTGCCCCTCGACGGAGCGAGCATGTGGCACGCGGTCGCTCGGCATCGGTGGGAGCCGATCGTGGCCAAGACGGCCATGTTGTTCGTCAGTACGATCACGCACATTCTCATAGCCATCGTGGCTCTCAACATCGATAGCTCTTTGGGGATTGGGTTACTCCTCCTGACGTACATGCTGTTGCCCATTACGATCCTGGAATGGATCCGTTTACAAGCGGCGAACCTTCTCGGTGTCGAGGTAGAGGACTCGGAGAACTACGAATCCTTCGGAGACGAGGACGAAGAGAGCCCGCCCCGGCGGACCCGTTCCCCCGGTCTGCTGGAACGCTGGAAGCTGGAGCGCGAGCGGAAGCGGCAAGAGCGAGAGGAACAGGAGCGAGTGGAGGCCGAAGCCAAGCTGGATCAGTTGCTGGAAAAGGTCCACCAGAGTGGAATCGATTCTCTCAGTGAATCCGAGAAGCGGTTCCTGAAACAGGCCAGCGCCCGTTATCGTGGACAAAGCCGGTCCTAGGGGAGTTGCTCCAATCGCGGATGGGCAGATGCTGCTCAGGATCTGCACGCTCATCACTGGTGAACAAAGCTGTCTGTGTCCCGTTGGCCGATGATTGGAAAGTCAGGTGCTGTATGCCATCCGTCACGGTCGATCTCCCCTCCAATCGACTGACTTCCATCGACGCCTATCGCGGAACGGTCATGTTCCTGATGCTGGCGGAGGTACTCCATCTGGGGCAGATGGCAAAAGCCTTTCCCGACAGTCAGTTCTGGAAGTTTCTGGCGTTTCACCAGTCCCACATCCCGTGGGTCGGCTGCACGCTGCATGACTTGATCCAGCCGTCGTTCACATTGCTCGTCGGCGTGGTGCTTCCATTCTCTATGGCCAGCCGGATTCAGCGGGGGGAATCGACAGCGGCGATGACGTTGCACGCGCTGCTGCGTTCGGTGCTGCTGGTGTTCCTCGGCATCTTTCTCCGTTCGCTGGGGAATGACCAGACGAACTTCACGTTTGATGACACGCTCACCCAGATCGGATTGGGGTATTTTTTCCTGTTTCTGCTGGGCCTCACGAACTGGAAAATCCAGCTGACCGCACTCTTGGCGATCCTCGTCGTGTACTGGGCGTTGTTTGCGAAGTACCCTCTACCCGATGCGAATTTCGATTGGAGCAAGACCGGGGTGGCGGTGGACTGGGAACACCACTTGAAAGGGTTCTCCGCCCACTGGAATATGAACACCAACCCCGCCTGGGCCTTTGATGGCTGGTGGATGAACCTGTTTCCACGAAAGGATCTGTTCACCCACAGCGGCGGTGGTTATTGCACCCTTAGTTTCATCCCGACGCTGGGCACGATGCTGGTCGGATTGCTCGCGGGAGGCTGGTTGAAATCAGAGCGGACACCCGTTCGCAAGATTGCTGGACTGCTGGGAGGGAGCGCAGTCTGCTTCGCGATCGCACTGGCAGCTGCACATTATGACATCTGCCCCATCGTGAAGCGGATCTGGACGCCCAGTTGGGTGTTTTTCGCGGGCGGCTGGAGTCTGGCGATTCTGGCGGTGTATTACACGATCATTGATGCGGCAGGGTTCAAGGTGTGGGCCTTTCCCGTGATTGTGATCGGGAGCAACTCGATTGTGGCGTATTGCTCGGAGTGGGTCTTGTTCGCTCCGATTCGGGCAGCGCTGGACCGGCACCTGGGAACGAAGGTGTTTGGGCTGGCAGGGGCGGCTTACGAGCCACTGCTGCACGGGTTCGCTGTACTTTTGGTGGTATGGCTGATCCTGTACTGGCTCTATCGCCGGAAAATCTTTGTGCGTATCTGAGGTTCATGCCGAAGCGTCTCCCCTTTCTGTGTTTCGTAGTCATCGGGGTCGAGTCGAGTCTCCGG
>JANOKO010000414.1:0-3424 GCA_031419335.1 Planctomycetota bacterium | reverse complement strand
GTCCACCACCTATCCACAAGACCCGGCTCTCCTTACGTCCGAAAAACGGGGAGAAATGAAAAAATCAAAAGCTGACATGCACCCGTCGTTTCACGGATATGAGCAGCCCCTCTGGTGACTGTGGCACCCTGGCACTCAACGCGGCGTCTGCGCCACTCCGCCGCAGCGGAGACACGTCCTGTACGAGAGCCACTGGGAAAAATTCCAAGCTACTTATTCGGCAGCTGGATCACCCCATTCCAACCCGGCGGGGGGTTGCGGTTGTGCTGGGCGATGCGGAGGGTCAGGAAGTCCTGGGCTTGATCGGTGGGGGGCATGTCGTGTAGGCAGCGGTAGGCTTCGCCCCAGCGACCGGCGGTGAAGTGGTCGACGCCTTGCTCGTAGCGGGTGATGTGTTCGTCGGTCAGTTCGGGGAACTCGGACAGCGGGGGGAGGAGTTCGCTGACTTGCAGCGTCGTCTCCATGCCGTACGGCTGGACGGTGCCCAGGCGGCGGGTGCGGCCCTCCTCGCGCGAGAAGCGGGTGCGGGCCAGGTTGGCCGTCGCCTCATCCAGCAGTATCGGCACGCGCAGCTGTTTCGTCATCGTCTCCAGTCGGGCGGCGAGGTTCACGACCGGGCCGAAGACGGTGACGGTCACGCGGTCGCTGGTGCCGATCTTCCCGGCGACGGCACGGCCATGGGCGATGCCGATCCCCATCTCGAAGTCGTTCAGCGGGTGGTGCGGAGTCTCGCGGGCCTTTTGAAAGGCCCTACGAATCGCGAGAGCAGCGCGACAGGCATTGAGCGGAGCCTCCTCGCTCGCAAACGGCCAACCCCAGAACCCGAGCGACGCATCACCGAGGAAATCCCCCGTCACGCCGCCATGCTTGAGGATGTTCTGCGTCATGATCTCCAAGGCCCCGCTCACGCGATTCAGCAGCCCCGGCAGGTCTCCCGATGACTCCTCCGACCGCTGGCTGAAGCCTCGCAAGTCGCAGAACAGCACGGTCACATCGCACTCGCGCGGCTCCAGATCGGCGGCCATCGACTCGCGATCCCCGGCCCGCTCCAGGGCAGTCAGGATCGGCGGCGAGAGGAACTGCCGCAGTACCGACAAGTCCCCCTCCAACCGGTTCTGGCGATCGACCGAGCCGATCAACTCGGCCAGCAGTTCAATGAACTTGATGTCGGCTTGCAGCACCTGCCGCCCGGTGGTCCCCGTATGCACCGGCGACTGCCCGGCGACATAGACTCCCCAACGGTGCCCGCGACTCCCCCTCACCGGAGTGCAAAACGCCCAGTCGAATTCGGCGGAGACGGTGTAGTCGGTCTCGGTCTCCGCACTGGCTGTGCCGGGATCCCACAGGTGCAGCGTCGTCTGCTTGCGACCCAGGGCATCGGTCACCAGGCGGCGGCTGGGCCTGAACGCTCCAGCTGTCTCCCGACGGCGTTCCCAACTTCGCAGCCGCATCGTCCCGTCGTCTTCGAGAGCAATAATCGCAGCCGCCTCGGCTGAGCGAACCCCGGTGAGGATGAGGCTCACCAACCGGCTGTCGCGCTCCATCTCGCCATGAGAGCTGCCGAAGACATCGGAGAGTTTGGCGAGGACATCGATGCGGCGGTCGGGGTCTTCGTAGCGGACGTTTTGGAGTTGCTGGCGGGTGACGACGACCTCTTCAATCGGGCTGTCGGACCCGCTGGAGTCATCGGTGTCGGCATGGGCCACGATGAACCGCGTGCGGCCAATGACGAAGCTCTCCGACCCCGCGAGCCGAGTCTTTTGAATCGCCTCCCCGCGATGGAACACGGGGTTACTGGTCTGCGACGAGACTTCCAGCTCGATCTCCCCATGCCGCGCCCGGACGAGGCAATGCACGCGCGACATCGCCGGTTCCCAAGGCACCGGCAACTCGACCTCGCTCGATCGCCCCAACCGATAATCCCGGTCGGATGACAACGCCTGCCGCCAGCGCTGTCGGGATTCCGGTCCTTCCGCGATGAGTTGCAGCATGTGATATCGCTAGGGGTTGAGGGGAAAAGCTCAAGTGACGGTGAGAGCGACCGACGAGATGCTCGATCAGATTCAGAATTGGCCTTCACTCAAATCGTGGCACTCCTGGCTGCCAGTCCCGCATGAGCCAGATTACCGCCCTTCGGTTAAGAAGAGTAGCACTGGGTTGGTCGAGGTAGGGACGGATGTGTAACTCTAGAGTGTCGGCGATTTCTCTGAAATCGCCGGTGCGACTCGGAACGGGGGGAATCTGGAAGAATCTGCCCGGAGGGGCCAGAAAGATATTGACAGTTCCACCGACTCGATTACTCTGAACCGCGTTGGTCGAACTCTCAACTGTTGCGCCTTTCGGACCCTCTCGCGAATCACGTCCCGTTTCTGGAATGAGTTATCATGGGCATTGCATCCACGCTGTTGTCGCGTCTCGTGGGGACTCTGGGGGGGGGGGCGTAAATTGGGTCGCAGTCGCCGACCAGGAACACGCCATGCAGAGGGGTTCCAAGCTGCGGCACTCGAATGCCGGTTGCTGCTGGACGGAACGGCGACACCGCCGACGGTGTATAACACGTCGACTGGCAGTACGACGACAAACACTGGGACAACAGGCAGCACAACAACGGGCGGGACGACCACATCGCCAGCTGCGAGTGCATTGCAGCAATATTTTGCAGCACATCCCCATGCGACAACCGAACAAGATTGGGCGTGGGTTGTTCAGTACATACAGTCCACGGTTTCGTCAGGTAATGATGTTGGGGCTGTGAACCAGTTTCTCGCAACTGTCCCTGGAACGACGCCTTTCACATTCACTCCGGTCACCACTGCGTCTGCCAATTCGAATACATCCGAGGTTCAGCCCGCTCTCCCTCCGGGTGTGACTCAGCCAAGTGATACAGAAAAACCATTTTATCATGAAGCATTGACGGGGATCATGCCGCTACGTAAAGCGTACGGGAGGCGATTGTGGGATGGCGACCTCCCCACGAATTCGAATCCAGAAACAGGCAAAGCGACTTTTCATTACGACACACTGATCCAGTTTCGGGAATGGATTGTGGAGCAGAAGACACAACGCTGGGTGGATCCCGCAGCATGGCAGGCCAAGGTGGATACGTACAGGGCCGAGATTGATCAAGCAAATCGAGCAGCAGAAGTTGCCGCGAGAACATTAGAAGAGATCAGGATGATCGAACTGGCATTAGCTGCTGATCTGACTGCGCTTTCTGTGTATGGCGCTTACGCAGCAACAACGCCTGCTACGGCAACGGCGTTTGTTGCTGCTGCCACATCTCTGTCTGTCTTAGCCGCTCTGGGAATCCACGCCAAGCAGGATCTTATGGCTGCTGCTGAACACCTCGAAGCCATTTCTCGGGCGCACGCTGAACAAGTGAGACTGGATCTGGTCAACGGAACTGGATTTGCCTGGATCACTC
>JANOKO010000413.1:0-1401 GCA_031419335.1 Planctomycetota bacterium | reverse complement strand
CCAACACGCTGATTCTGATAAAGCCGCCGGTCGGCGAAGTGTTCTTCCGTCAGCAAGACTGTGAAGCAGTAGTCCTTCTTTTGGTAGGTGCCGGTCATCGTCACCAAAATGTCTCCGGGCTGAAGGCGACTACCCGATGTTTCTTCGGCAAGGGAGTCAGAGATAAATGCAGGCCGTTTTGAAAGTTCGAGCGTGTCGGGTTTGATGTTGCCAATACGCACCACTTGATTGGCCCCCGATGAAAGGATCGACCCACTCTGGTATGCCTCACCACCCATGAATTTCATGTTAATGTCGCCCAACCGGCACCACTCCCAGCCCTTCGGAATCTCGAAGGGGATTTCGGCGGGGGTGATTTTGGGCAGGGGCTTTTCGGGGCGGAGTTTCTTGGCGGCGATGAGGCGGGCTTTTTCGGCTTGGATGCGGTGGAGGAGCTGACTGGCGGGTTCCACGTCCGGGTGGGCGGCGCGCCAGTCGGCGGTCAGCTTGCCCTGTATCGCCTCCTGCAGGATGGCTTGCTTGAGCTTGGTGAGGAGGGATTGCTGGCGGCTCGATTCAACTTCCAGTTTCTCAAACATGTCGGAAATCTGCTTCGCTCTCTCTGCCAGTCGAATATCGAAATGTGAGTTCTCTCGCCACATCCCGTCAGCGATCGAATCAATTATCTCGACGATTTCTTTCTGGGTCTCCTTTGCTGGAGGTAACGGGATGCGAGTTGCAAGGTACCCGTTGGTGTCCAGATTGCGGAGCCCCGTGGTTGTCCGCTGCTTGTCCACACGCCAGACCAGCGCTTGGGGAGATTTCAGAAAGCAGTCGAGGTATGTAGGATTAACCTGTGTGCGATCAGGCCTGAGGATCAGAACGAAATTCGATGCAGTAGCCGGAGGTGCATCGTCGGCTGTTGAGTAAAGCTGGGACTTTCCCACCAAGTCCAAACTCCCATTCGACTTGATCACAAGAATGTCACCGTCTGCCAAGCGATGCTTTTTCAGCTCTGTTGGCGTGTAATAGCGCACCTCTGCCTGAGAGAAGTCGATGCTCCCGTGTCGGATATCTGGGCTACGAAGTGACGGCGCAGGCAGCAGCCCATCGCCCTGGTCGCTTCCCCAACTCCCGCCGCGATGGTCATCCAAAATATCGAGCAAGTGCTTTGCAGGAAAATTCTGCCCAAGCTGTTCAAACACGATCGCCCTAAGAACCGGCAGGAAGTAGCCTTCACGTTTGGCCTGAATGTTGATCGCTTCAAGAAGTTCGCGGGTCATTTCAGTAATCCACGAATGAGTTCAAGATAATCGCTGCTCTTCTCAAACGACTTTTCAATCCGTTCGAGCAGTACGTCGGCGACGACCCGGTGGTGAACTACGTCGCCCTCCGGGCGGACGAGGACCGTACGGGGTACAT
>JANOKO010000412.1:0-8329 GCA_031419335.1 Planctomycetota bacterium | reverse complement strand
CGGCAGAATTCTTACGAATTCTGCGACGAGGTTTGACATGCCAATCGACAACAAAGACATCACGTGGGTCGAAGAGCCAGAGATCGGCTTCTGGGAGGCCACGTTCCTCCCCGCGATCATCACGGGACTCAAGACGACGTTCAAGCACGTCACGCATTACAAGCCGACCACGGAGCAGTTCCCGGAGGAGAAGCCGACACTGCCGCTGCACTACCGTGGGGTGCATCGCCTGAATCGCGATGACCAGGGGCGGGTCAAGTGCGTGGCCTGCATGATGTGCGCCACAGCGTGCCCCGCAAACTGCATCGCGATCGAAGGGGCGCAGGCTCCGTGGGAAGACCGCGACAAGTACCCGTCGTCGTTTGTGATTGACGAACTCCGCTGCATCTACTGCGGCATGTGCGAGGAAGCGTGTCCGGTCGATGCCATCGAGATGACCCACCTGTACGACCTCACCGGGTTCTCCCGCGAAGAGATGATCTTCGACAAGGAGAAACTGCTCGGTGTGTTTGACCAGACGAAGGACTCGGGCCACGACCCGGTGCGGACGCATCGCGGTCGACTGGGACCGGCCTCCGACTTCGAGGGGCTGCCCTCTCTGTCCCCGGCGACCACCGTCAAGACCGACGACCGTTCGGCCCGAGGTGTCAGCTCGGGTGTGATCCAGGGGACCGCCGAGATGAAGTCGTCCTGGGATGACATCAACGAGAAGATCGAGAAGAAGTAGGGAAGAACGCTGTCAGTCATCAGATCTCAGCCTTCAGCCAGACAGTCCTCCTTCACTCACCACACACCACTAATATCCCGAGTCTCTCGATGAGTTGGATTCAACACAACTGGCCCCTCCTACTGCCGCTCCTACTGGGCGCGATCGGCGTGTGGCTTTTGATGCCGGGGAAACGGGCGATTCGGCCCCTCGGTGGACTGGCGGCACTCGGGGCTTTGGCCTTGGGCTTCCAACTGGTCGCCGGGGATAAGGACATCAACGGGGCGATGTACGTCGTGATTTCGACGTTCTGCCTCATTGCTGCTGTGTTGATGATAACGAGCAAGAACCCAGTCTATGGGGCGCTCTGGTTCGCACTGGTCACGCTCTGTGTCTGCGGGCTGTTCCTGCTCCAATCGGCTCCGTTCCTCGCCGCAGCGTCGATCATTGTGTACGCCGGGGCGATCATCGTGACGTTTTTGTTCGTGATGATGCTGGCCCAACAGTCGGGGGCCAATCCCTATGACCAATCGTCAAGGCAACCCTTCGTTGCCTCGGTCATCGCGTTCACCCTGCTGGGGATGCTGCTCATCACTTTCCAATCGTGGGGCGAGCAGCAGGCGAGGCTCAAGGCCGACCGGACTGTTCCCGCCGGGGCCATCGCCGTGGCGACCCCCTCGCCTCCCGCTCATGCCCTCAGCCGACCGACTGACAATGAGCAGATTGGCGAACTGCGGGGGCTCGGGCGGGCACTGTTTAGTGACTTCTTGTTCTCGGTGGAAATCGCGGGGACGCTGCTCCTCATCGCAAGCATTGGAGCCATCGCTTTAGCCCCGCGTCGGGCGCAGGGGACGCTATGAACGGCACAATCCATCCCACACTTCTGGTGTCAGCCGCCCTCTTCGCTCTAGGAGCGATCGGGTTCCTGACCCGTCGCAACCTGATCCTGATGATCCTCTCCGCCGAGATGATGCTGCACGGCGTCGGCTTGGCGATGGTGACCTTCGGTCAGATCCACAACAACAACGAGGGGCAGATCTTTACGATCTTTGTCCTCACCGTGGCGGCCTGCGAGGCGGGTCTGGCTCTAGCCCTAATCCTCTCGCTCTACCACCGGACCAAGTCGCTCGACATGGACTTGTGGAGTGCCCTCCGCGAGGACGACATGCCGTCCCCGGTCGGACTCGACAGCACCTCCGGACCAGCGGACCTCGACACACGCCCAGTGCAGCCGACTCTCACCCCCGCTGGACTGCCTCTTCACCCCAAGACTCCTCTGCAACCGACCCGCACCAGCCGCGAGGAGACATCCACTCATGTCTGATTACGCACAACTCATTCTGTGGCTGATCCCCGGTGCCCCGCTTCTGGCGGCGGCTGTCATTGCCTTCTTCGGCAAGCTGGTTCTGGGTGAGCGAAGCCATGTGCCGTGCGTCGCGGCACTCGCCTTGGCGTTTGCTTGCTCCTTGGGGTTACTCGTCTCGATCGTCCCAGGAACGTTCATCGAGAAGCTGACGCCGGACGCCCAGGCGATGGTCGACCAGGACGATGAGTATCAGACTCTGGAAGAACACTTGATCTCCCCTTCCAAGGGTGCCGTAGCCACCGGTTATGAGTGGCTCGATATCGGCCAATTCCAAGTGAGACTCGATCTGCGGGCTGATGCCATCTCCGCCATTATGCTCGCGATGGTGACGGGCGTCAGTCTACTGGTGGCCATCTTTGCCGGCGGCTACATGCACGGCGATCCCGGTTATGCCCGATTCTTTGCCGCCGTGTCACTGTTCGTGTTCTCGATGTGCATGCTGGTGCTGTCCGGGAACTTCGTGCAACTGTTTATGTTCTGGGAAGCGGTCGGCCTATGCAGTTATCTGCTGATCGGGTTCTGGTTCAAGAAGCCGAGTGCGGCTGCGGCTGCGAAGAAGGCGTTCGTCATCAACCGCATCGGGGACTTCGGTTTGATCACCGGCGTGTTCCTGATCTGGAAGACATTTGGGTCGGTCGACTTCCAGACAGTCCTGTTTAACGCCGAGGCCATCGCCAAAGCGAATGTCGATCACCCCGGTACGCTGCCGCTGATCTGTCTGCTGCTGTTCATCGGAGCGATGGGCAAGTCGGCCCAGTTCCCTTTGCATGTCTGGTTGCCGGACGCGATGGAAGGCCCGACCCCGGTCAGTGCCCTGATCCATGCAGCGACGATGGTGACCGCTGGGGTCTACTTGGTGGCGAGATCGACACCGCTGTTCATGTATGCCCCAGATGTGCAACTCTTCGTCTCAGCCATTGGGGCGACCACAGCCCTCATCTCGGCTCTGATCGCGCTGACTCAGTACGACCTGAAGCGGGTCATGGCGTATTCGACGGTCAGCCAGCTCGGGTTCATGTTCATGGCTCTGGGAGCCGCAGCTGCGGGGCCGAAGGTGGCCACGTTCGCAGTGATGGCGGCCATGTTCCACTTGTTCACGCATGCCTACTTCAAGGCGCTGCTGTTCCTCGCCTCGGGGAGCGTGATGCACTCGATGGGGGACGTGATCGACATGCGGCGGTTCAGCGGGCTACGGCACGCGCTGCCGGTCACGCACTGGACGTTCCTGTGCGGAGCGCTGGCACTGGCGGGATTCCCGCTGATGGCGGGCTTCTGGAGCAAGGACGACATCCTGGCTGCTCTGGCCAACGGGATGCACAGCGAGCATAAGACGTTCTTCACGGTGATCTTCGCGGTCGCCGTGCTGACGGCGCTGCTCACCGCGTTCTACACTTTCCGGGCGTACTTCATGACCTTCTGGGGACCGGAGAAGTTTCCGGAAGAGGCCCTGCAACCACACGGGCATGGAGCCCACGATGCTCACGACCACGGGCATGCCGTGGCTCACAATTCGCACGCCACGCACGACCATACCCACGAAGAGGCTCGTCCGCACGACGCCCCGCCCGCGATGGCGTGGCCGTTGCGGATCCTCGCCGTGTGTGCGGTCGGGATTGGCTTCGTCGGCCCGTTGCACTTGTTCGGGGCCTACTTCGAAGCCACCCCGGGACTTCCGGAAGCTGCCGAACCTCATCTGCATTTCGGGCTGATGCTGCTCAGTGCCGTCATTGCTCTGTCGGGCATCGGCATCGCCTACAAGTGGTACGTGCTGTCCCCCGAGATCCCCGCCAAGCTGGCCACCGGGCTGCGTCCACTGTTCGCCCTCTCGCAGGGCAAGCTGTTCTTCGACGAGCTGTTCACGGCCATTCTGGTCGCTCCGCTGCGGCTCTTGGCCACGATCTGTGCCCTGTTCGACAAGTACATTCTGGATGGGGTCGTCGACTCGTTCGGAGCCTTGCCGAACTTCATGAGCCAGGCCCCCCGCCGACTCCACGGCGGTCTGACTCCCGCCTACGCCACCACGATGTTGATTGCTGTGCTCGGTTGCATCCTGTGCGTGATGCAGCTGTTCGCGGGAGAATGAATCCCACTCAACACTCACCCCTTTCCTCTCACCTGTCTGGCCGTCCCCGATGATCGGTTTTCTCATCGCCTTGATGATCCTGCCACTGGCCACTGCGGTGCTGCTGATGCTGTTTCGCGACTCGGCGGGACAAAACGCAGCCCGCTGGATGGCGCTGATCGGCTCCGTGGTCACGCTGTGCGTGGCTGTGACCACCGTGGCCAAGTACCGTGATGAGATGGTCATCACGGAGGCGTCGCAGCCCGTCCAGCCCCGCATCGAATGGCGACACACCTGGCTGACTTACACTCCGCAAATGGACAGCAAGACGGGCTTGACTCCGTCTCCAGTCAAGCTGGAGATTTACCTGGGAGCCGACGGGATTAGCTTAAGCCTGATCGCGCTCACGGCGCTACTGACGATCAGTGCTGTTCTCATCTCGTGGGAGACGATCAAGGAGCGGGCGGCAGACTTCTACATCTGTTTGCTCGTGCTGGAGGCATGTCTGATCGGGGTCTTCCTGGCGTTCGACCTGCTGCTGTTCTACGTCTTCTTCGAGTTCACGCTGATCCCGATGTTCTTCATGATCGGCCTGTGGGGCGGGTCGCAGCGGAACCATGCGTCGATCAAATTCTTCCTGTACACGCTGGTGGGCAGCCTCATCACTCTGGTCGGTCTGGTGGCCCTCGTGCTGACCGCCGTCAAGGGGGGCGTCACGACTCCGTTCTCGATTCCCGAACTGGCCAGCCACTTCACCGCCCATCCGATTCCGATCCAGACCCAGGTGATTCTGTTCCTGACCCTCTCAGCGGGTTTCATGGTCAAGGTGCCACTGTTCCCGTTCCATACCTGGTTGCCCCTGGCACACGTCGAGGCCCCGACTGCTGGCTCCGTGATGCTGGCGGGCGTGTTGCTGAAGCTCGGCAGTTACGGATTCCTCCGCATTTGCCTGCCGATCTATCGCCAAGCGTGCGAGCAGGTCGGGCTGCCTTTGATTGCCACCATGAGCCTGATCGGCATCGTGTACGGCTCGTTGTGTGCGCTGTCGCAGCGGGACATCAAGAAGCTTGTGGCCTACAGCTCGGTGGCTCACCTCGGGTTCTGCATGCTGGGGCTGTTCGCTCTGAATGCAGAGGGGGTCACGGGCAGCGTCTTGCAGATGATTAACCACGGCCTGTCGACCGGGGCGTTGTTTCTCCTCGTGGGGATGGTCTACGACCGGTATCACACGCGGCAGTTGGAGGACATCGGTGGGTTGGCCAACCGCATCCCCCTGATCGCGGTGGCGATGGTGTTCACGTCGATGGCGAGTATTGGCCTGCCGGGGTTGAATGGGTTCGTCGGCGAAATGCTGTCGCTGGCTGGGATGTTCAAGGTCATGCCGCTGTATGCCGTCATCGGCACATCAGGCGTCGTACTCGGGGCGTGGTACATGCTGACGATGGTGCAACAGGGGTTCTTTGGACCGCTCCGGGAACCGCACGAGGTGCACGATCCGGTGCGGGACATGAGCCCCCGCGAGGCGTGTGCGTTCCTGCCGCTGGCAGTGATGTGTGTCTGGATCGGAGTGGCTCCACAGCCATTCATCGACCTGATGCAGCCCGACATCCAGGGAATCGTGGCCGGGTACGACGGCTCGAACGCCCGACCAGTCGCGGGGAATCCGGAGACGCTATCGGCAGTCCACAGGTGAGTGACATTCCGAGAGCCGCGACAAACTTCCGAAGTCCTCTAAGACTTCGGAAGTTTCCGAATCGCGGGCGACAAATTCAGTTCGAAGTGGTGTGAAGCACGGGGTGCGTTGTGGGATTCGAGTCGATTAACTCTGCGGTGAACTTGGTGCTGCCCGAGGTGGTGCTGATCGCCACCGTATGCCTGATGTTCCTGGCTGCTCCGTTCCTGGTCAGTGAGACCGGAGCGACGGTGCCGGGCATTCGCCACCGCTGGGGAGTGCTGTCGCTGTTCGCCATCGCCGTCGCTGCGTGGTTCTGGGTGCAGTCGGTCCAGGTGCCGGTCAACGACGGACCGTTCCGCCTGGACGGGTTGGTGTACTTCATTCGCGGGACCACGCTCGGGTTTGGGGCGATCATCGCCTTGTTGCTCTGGAGTCAGGTCGACGACTCCAAGTCCGCCGAGTGCCAGGCTCTGCTGCTGGCGATCCTGGCTGGAGTGAACTTCACAGCGGCGGCCAATGATCTCGTCGTACTGTTCCTCGGTCTGGAACTGGTCAGCATCCCGACCTATGTGCTGCTGGCCCTGCCGCGACGCGAGCGCGAGACGCAGGAGGCCACGATCAAGTATTTCCTGCTCAGTATCTTCTCATCGGCGATTGTGCTGTACGGCTTCGCTCTGCTCTACGGAGCCACCGGAACCACGCACTTCACTGGCATCGCTGCGACCGTCTCGGGTGGAAAAGCAGGTGAGTTGTCTGAACTGCTCCCCGTGGCTGTCGCGCTCATCGTCGCCGGTCTGAGCTTCCGTATCACGGCGGTGCCGTTCCACTTCTACGCCCCGGACGTATTCCAGGGGTCGCCCGCCTTTGCTGCCGGATTGTTGTCATCGCTCCCGAAGGTTGTCGGGTTCGCAGCTCTGATCCGCGTGTTGAGCCTGTCGGTGTCGGATGTGAACTTTGTGGGGCATCTCGAACTACTGGGCGACATGGTCAAGCCGCTGCTGTCGATGCTGGCAGTGATGACCATGCTGGTCGGAAACTTGATGGCCCTTCGCCAGACGAACATCCACCGCATGATGGCCTACTCCAGTGTGGCCCACGCCGGGTACATGCTGGTCGGTTTGACGATTGGCGATCGCGGCACGATGGCGACCGGGATCGCCGCCCTGCTGTTCTATCTGGTGAGCTACGGCATCATGACGCTGGGAGTCTTCGCCGTGCTGTGTGCGGTCAGTTCTGCCGACCGCCCGGTGCGGACGCTCAACGATCTGGGAGGCATGAGCCGTCATCATCCGGCAGCCGCGCTGATGCTGGCTGTGATGCTGTTCAGTCTGGCCGGATTGCCGCCGTCCGGTGGCTTCATTGGGAAGATGAATCTGTTCCTGGCCGCGTGGTCCGAGGGGTCGATGCTCGGGCGGTATCTGGCCTACATCATGGTGTTCAACGCAGCCGTGTCGGCGTACTACTATCTGCGGATGGTGGCTGCTGTGTACCTCAAGCCCGGTACCGGACCGACGACGATGCACATGCCCGCACCGGCGGCACTGGCGGCGGTGATCTGCACGGTGGCCACTTTGGCGGTGTTCATCGCTCCGCAACGGATCTGGGATGCGGCTCAGATGAAGGCCAAGGCCGTCGTCACCTCGCCGGAGAATGCCAGTCCCCCCATTCTCACCACGTTGACTGCGAAGTAACATCCAAAGCCCTGAGGTTGCCACCCCAGGGCTTTCACCTTGGGAGTGATGCCATGTCCGCCAATCGCCGTACGTTTCTGACCGCCGCATCTGCGGGCGTACTCGCCCTGTCCGCCCGCAGTAAAGCTCAACAATCGAGTCCGGCTCCCGCGAAGCCGTCCGCGATTCCGTTCTCGCTGGGCACCGTGACCTACAACATCGCCGCCGATTGGGATCTCGACACGATCCTCAAGGTGCTGCCCAAGACCGGCCTCACGCATGTCGAGTTCCGCACCACCCACAAACACGGCGTCGAGCCGTCGCTCTCGAAAGAGCAGCGGCAAGAAGTCAAGAAACGCTGTGCCGATGCGGGCGTCACGATCTGGGGCCTCGGCTCCGTCTGCGAGTTCCATAGCCCCGAGTCCAAGGTCGTCGAAGGGCACATCGAGACCTGTAAGCAGTTTCTCCAGTTGGCCCACGACATCGGAGCGAAGGGGGTCAAGGTCCGCCCCAACGGCCTCCGCAAAGACATCCCCGAAGCCGACTCGCTGGCCCAGATCGGCAAGGCCCTGATCCCCTGCGGCGAGGCGGCTGCGAACCTCGGCCAGGAAGTGTGGGTCGAGGTGCATGGGGCCGAGACCGCGAAGCCTCCGCACATGAAGTCGATCATGGAAGCCTGTGGGCACCAGAGCGTCGGGGTCTGCTGGAACTCGAATCCGACGGATGTCGTCGAAGGGTCGATCAAGCCCTCGTTCGACTTAATCCACGGAGCGAGTAAGTCGAACGAGGGCTTGATCGACCCTTCGACGACATCCGTCGGATTCGAGTTCCAGCAGACCCCGACGCTCTG
>JANOKO010000411.1:0-1280 GCA_031419335.1 Planctomycetota bacterium | reverse complement strand
CTGCCGCGAACCGAAAACGAAGCGTTGGCGAGG
This sequence comes from Planctomycetota bacterium, assembly GCA_031419335.1. Lineage (GTDB taxonomy): Bacteria > Planctomycetota > Planctomycetia > Planctomycetales > Planctomycetaceae > TH-plancto1. The sequence continues at coordinate 1,247 of JANOKO010000411.1, read as the reverse complement.
CACTGGCTCTCCGGATGAATCTTCATCATCAGAGATTCCGCATGACATTCCTGTTGACATGTGGAAGTACGAGACGACAATCGCTGCAATCCCAGAGTGCTTCGACTCTTCGGGAAATGCTTTCCGACGAGCATTCCCGCGAGAGGCAGAATTTGCGAATGTGATCGACAGATGCCGATTCTGCCTAACTCTAAATGGACGGCTTTGAGAGCATCGCGTCAATTCGGAGAATGTGATGAGCGATGATCAAGATTGGAACTGGATGAGGCGAGCGGTCGACCTGGCCAAGCACTCCGTGCCGGAGCCAGGGCGCAGAGGAGCTCCGAGCGTTGGCGTCGTAATTGTCAAGGACGGCGAGCTTATAGTCGAGGGCTTCCGAAGCTGCACAGGTGAAGGTGAGCATGCCGAGTACGGCGCAATGAAAAACATTCCGGCAGAACGGCTGGCAGGAGCTACGGTCTACACGACATTGGAACCTTGCACCAAGAGAAGTCCCGGAAAGATTCCTTGCGCCGAACGCCTCCGGGCGGCAGGGGTGAGGGATGTTTTCATTGGCCTGTACGACCCGAATCCACACATCTTTCACGCAGGCTGGCGGATTCTGCGGGATGCGGGCATCTCATTGCGAGACTTCACCCCTGAACTTCGCGCCGAGCTACGAGCATGCAACGCTGATTTCTTGGATCAGTATCGCTACTCTATTGGAACCCAAGGGCACGAGCGATTCGACTATGAGCAGACCAAGGAATTCATCCTTGGGCATGATCCCAGTGTGAAAACACGTTGGTCACACGCGGGAAAAGGATCAATCCACGCTATATCAAATGGAGGCCACATTGCGATTGCTCGTGAAATGAACCTATTGAATGAAATTGATGACCCCGGTGCACTAGATTTCGACCCGACCAAGTACACGGTGCATGTCCGCGAAGGGGAGATCGTCGTATTCAGCAACGGCAAGGGTGCCTATGCACTGGTCCGAGTTGTACAAGTCTTCTCTGCTCAGCGCGGAGATCCGCACTACGCGTTGGAGTTTGACTATGAGCTACGTGTCCCGCGAGGCTAAAGGCGGCGGGGTGGCCCGGCTAGGCTGAATGGCATCGGATGGCAGGGTGGCACCCAACGCCGTTAACCCTTTGGAGGTCGGAAAAGAAGTCTTGATGCGACAGAGGTTTGTGGCGACGCTTCGGTTCTCACACTGAGGTGTCACACATCACTCACCCGAAAGGAATCGGGATGTCGCATCA
>JANOKO010000410.1:0-2279 GCA_031419335.1 Planctomycetota bacterium | reverse complement strand
TTGCCCAAGCCACGCTCTCGACTTGAAGGGGGTGAAGGGCGAAAAGTGCTGCCGCCATAAACGCCGGGCCCGGACGCTTGAGGATGCGTTCGGCACGGGTAGCACGTTGGAGGTTGGTCATCTCGGAGGAGTTGGTCATGGCTGCCTCCTTCAAACGTGTGCATCAACGAGAACCAGCGAATGGTCCGCGTAGCTGCGAAGGATTGTTTCAACTTCGGTGTGCCAATCGGCGGTCTCCTTGCCGTCGATGACAGCTCCCCACCAGCCCATGCGGCCTTGCTCGTGCCACACGCCATCGGGCGTAATGATGGCGAACGGGATTTTCTGGCGAGCAATCACATGCTCGACAGTGGCGAGATTTTCCATGACGGAAGCGTGCTTCGGGTCGCGATCATGCAGCCAGCCATTCCAGCGACCACCGATTTGGAACCAGTCCCACTTGCCAGCGGGGTTGTACGTCGACAGCGGCTCTTGTCGATTGTTGAAGCGTTCGTGGCACCGCACGTAGTCCCGGTACTTCTGCTCGGGTGTCGATTGCCGCAGCTCATCAAGGGCCTCTTGGCAGCGATCCAGGTTGTAGGCCGGATGCTGCTTCTCGATGATCTGGGTGAAGTGCCGAATTTCGCGTTCGAGGTCCAGCTGGGCCTGCTCCAGTGAGTAGCAGACATACGGTGCGACTTTGATGCTCTCGTCGTAGGGAGCCATTTGAGCTTCAACGAAGCTGTTGATGTCGTCGAGTTGATCGGACGGGATGATGATCCCAACGGTGTAATGTGACATAAGATTCCTTTCTGAAGTGAAGGGGCGAGCCGTCATGACCCGCCCGATGGGTTGAGTTGCTATTCCTGCTTGTCGCCGACGATGCGGAGAGTGATGCGGCCATCGAGCGGCACGCAGTCGAGCTGGATGTTGAAGCCCTGGCTGTCGGCGTGTGCCCAAGCGGAACCGATGCGGGTCCAGAACGATTTCTGGCCTTGGCGGTCGCGAACTTGATAGGCCGTGTGGGTGGGAAGTTTGCTCGGGCTGGGGGTGGTGGAATTAGCGGTGTTGGTCATGATGTGTCTCCTTTGTGTTGTTTGCAGGCCGCGACCATCGCGACCTGATGGCACGTGATTCAAAAGCCGCTTGAGCGGGGGCGAGCCTGCGAGCGCACTGCTCCAGCGGAAAATTGGGGGCGACCTTCAGGGGGAACCGATTTTCCGCTGGAACAGCCCAGCAGCGGCTTTAGCGTGCCCAATCAGGACGTGTGGTCGTGCTGCATCCCGACAGACAGAAGGGGACCGAATGACCGACCTCCCCGTGATGACCCTGGTCTGGCGAACCTGACCTGACTCACTGCCCTGGAACGCATTGACCGCGAAGAGATGAGAGGGCGAACCGCCATCCTGAGCATGGCCATCAAGAGGTGAGGGGGGCTGCCTCTCGAATGCTCCGCGTGGCTGCCACCCAACTGTCATGAGCAGGCAGGACTGGGTGTGCAATGAGCCGGGCCTTGGGGCATTGGCTGACCTGAAGCCGCTAGAAAGGAGATGACCTCACTCACAAACCGTGGTAGAATGATCCGCAGACAAGGAGACAACCGATGACTCTGAACTTTGACCTGCCACCTGCGATGGAGCAGACGTTGCGATTGCGTGCCGCCGAGCATGGAGAAGATGTCGAGTCCTTCGCTTGCCGTATGCTGATGGACCAATTGATCGAAGAAGAACCTGCCATCGCCTTCGTCCCCGCACGATCGCCAGAAGACTTCATGGCTCGACTGCGAGAAGTCATCGACATGCACCCGACTGTCACGACATTTGTCGACGACAGCCGTGAGTCGATCTACGCAGGACGGGGTGAATGAGAATCCTGCTCGATGCGAACATCGTGCTGCGGCTGGGACACCATGAAAGTCCGCAGCATGCGGAAACGACAGAAGCCATTGCCAAGCTCACCGCTCAGGGTGCTGGTCTGTGTATCGTTCCTCAAGTGCTGTATGAGTATTGGTCTGTGGCGACTCGTCCGACTGCCAACAATGGGCTCGGAATGACGGTCCCGCAAACGGAATCTGTGCTGACGCGATGGGTTTCGCTGTTCCGGTTGTTGCTCGATGAACGCGGCGTGTTTACTCATTGGCGGGATTTGGTGGTGAAGCACGCGGTTCACGGTAAGCTGACTCACGATGCTCGCTTGGTTGCCGCAATGCAAAGGCATGGGCTGACAAATCTGCTGACGTTCAATAAGCCTGACTTTGCTCGGTTTACGAGCGTCAGTAACTTCACGCCTGCTGAGATTCT
>JANOKO010000409.1:0-2007 GCA_031419335.1 Planctomycetota bacterium | reverse complement strand
CAGTAGTCGCCCCGGCGTCGATCGCCTTCTCGACGACCTCGCACAGGAAGTCGAGTTCGGTACGAGCTGCGTCCTCGGGCGAGAACTCGACATCGGGTGTCGTGATGTCCTTCCGCTGGCTCATCTTGTCGCAGGTGTACTTCACCATTTCGACAGCCCGGCGGACGATCTCTTCCTTGGCCATCTTGAGCTTGAACTCACGATGGATGGCACTCGTCGCGAGGAAGACATGAATGCGAACCTTCTCAGCTCCCTTTAAGGCGTCCCACGCGCGGTCGATGTCCTCGGTCCGGCAACGGGCCAGCCCGCAGATCGTGGTGCGATCTCCAAATACGTTGGCGATCTGGCTGACCGAATCGAAGTCACCCGGCGAGGCGATTGGGAACCCCGCTTCGATGACATCGACCCCGAGTTCCACCAGTGCCTTCGCGATCTCCAACTTCTCCGGAGTCGTCATGCTGCAACCCGGCGACTGCTCGCCATCGCGGAGGGTGGTGTCGAAGATCGTAATCGTGTCGGACATGGTGGCTATCCCAGCGAGCCCCCGAAGTGAGTCGGGGGAGTGGAGTGACAGTGAACGGTGAGGGGACTCAACAGACTCACATCTGCCGCTCCCGGAAACGAAATCAGCCCCGAGACTCCCGGGAGAGTCTCAAGGCTGAGGGTGAATCGCAAGGCGTTCGCCAACTGGCCTAAGACTTCCCACAGGAAGTCAGGAGCAGTAGGCCAAGGAGGATCATGGAATGGGTCATGGTTCGAGCAGGACACCGAGAATCCGTGCGGGTTCGCATCACCAGTGTAATCCGCCGGGGAATTCAGTCAATCCCGCGATTCGAATACATGCACGTCTGCAAGTCCTCAGTAGAAGTCTGACGACTTCTGCTACGGCTCGCTTCCCGTTATCTTCTCCCGATTCTCACTGGAAGCGGATCGTCGGGACGGATATGTCGATCCAGGTGTTGGCAGAGTTAGTTGACCGCTTACGGTGCGTCGATGCGTTTAGGGCTGTGGCCCGGTCTCTCCAGGCCGGACAAAGCGGGACGATCGATGGCGCGTGGGGGTCGAGCTGCGCGCTGGCGACGGCGGCGGTCGTGAAAGAGGCGACCGGGCCGGTGTTGGTGATCCTGCCTCGAATTCAAGATATCGATGATTTTGCAGCCGATTTGATGGCGGTATTGCCCGAGCCTCCGGTCGTCTTTCCAGCGTGGGAATCGCTGCCCAAGGATCGGTCGGTGGCCGACCATGTCTACGGGGCGCGATTGCGGCTGATCCAACAGATCGAGTCGGTTGGCCCGCCCAGGGTGATCGTCACGAGCATTGCCGCCTTACTGCATCCGGTCCCTTCGCGGAAGACGGTGACCGCCGGGACGCGGACGATTCTCGTGGGACAGACTCTGGCGACCGAGGAGTTCCTGGGCTGGCTGGTCGAGCGGGGGTTCGAGAGGACGCCGACGATTGAGCGAGCAGGCGAGTTCTCGATCCACGGCGGGATCATCGACATCTTTGCCCCCGAGGCGATCGATCCCGTGCGGATCGAACTTTTCGGGGACGAGGTCGACTCGATCAGGACGTTTGATGTCGAGACGCAGCGGAAGGTCGATACGCTGGCGGAGACGACGATCACGGCGATTGGGAGTGGGATAGGCTTCCAGCCTGTCATAGGTGCCGGGAAGGACTTGAATGACAGGCTGGAAGCCTATCCCACGGGGGAGGGACGGCCTGGAAAGGCCGTCCTACCATCGGACGGCGAATGCTTTGTTGACCGGCTGGCGTCGAACTGCTGGGTGGTGTTGTCGGAGCTGAGCGACCTCGTCGAAGAGGGGCGGCATTACCTCCAGAGGCTCGACAATCCGGAGGGGCTGTATCGGGTTGAAACGGTCCTGGCCCGTACGACGCAGCGGCCATCAGTGACCTTATCGGCACTCATGGGAGCCAGTGCGGAGACGACGTGCCATCTGCAAGTCGAGTCGCTCGAACGGCTGGCGGGGCCGAAGTCGGAGGTCCTTA
>JANOKO010000408.1:0-2416 GCA_031419335.1 Planctomycetota bacterium | reverse complement strand
GAGATATGTGGGTCGAACAGGAAAAGATCAAAGCCATCGAACTTGACGCCGTTGACGCTGGCTTTGGCCGTGTGGTCGAGCATTGTATCGAGGTCGATAAACGGCTCCGCCCCCGGCGAGCCTTTGCCGACAACGCCGGGCCACGCGGCGTTGTGAAGCTTGGGGTAGTTGTTGACTTTCATGGCTGCACCTTCAGCGAAGAACACGATCCGCATGGAACTCGACACCGGGAACCCGGACAACCCGAACCGCCAGTCCGGGGACTCTGGCACTGTACCGAAGTTCCGTGGCCGCGACAAAGGCAGGCTCTCTCCGAACGTGACTGGCGTGCATTCTTCAAATTGTGAGTTCCCAGTGGCCAGCCCGCCTCGCGCTGCCGTAACATGCAGGCGAATTCCATTGCACTCCATTCATCGAGCCCCTGGACATTCCGATTCCCATGCCTCCCCGTCCGTTTCGCATCTGCCTCGTCGCTTTCAACGCCTATCCAGCTGTGAATCCGTCTGGGGGGGGGCAAGTGGGTGGTACGGAGACACGGGCTTGGCTCTTGGCTCGGCAACTGGCGAAGCGACCCGGCTTGGAAGTCTCGCTTGCAGTGCGGACCACCGAGCCGGTGTCACCCACATCCGTCGCTGGGGTTCGCATTGTGGCTCGACGAGATCGACTCTATCGACTCCGTGAGACAGTCGGTGGCTTCGCCACGCGACAATCCGCTTTCCCTTGGATCAAAATCCACCGCTGGTCGCCGTCGCTCTTGTGGCAGATCCCGCGACTTGCGGCAGCTCGTGTGTGTGAGGCCCGACCCGCGGATCCACGGTTGCCGATGCCGTTCTTTGAACAGATTGACGCCGACCTGTTTTGCTGTTTTGGGAATCAGTCCACCGCTGCGACCGCCATCGCTTCAGCCCATGCGACGGGGCGTCCAGCGGTGCTTTGTTTGGGATCAGATGATGATCTCAATGCCGATTACACCCCGCACTCGATCCGAAGAACCCCATATGGAGATCTGGGGTCGACCTGTTTTTTTTCGTTGCAGCAGGCCGATGCGGTGTGTACACAAACCCCCGAACAACTGACGCTGTTGAAAGACCGATTTGGTCGTGACGGAATCCTGGTGCCGAACCCGATCGATCTCGATGAATGGGATGCGAGGTCGACAGCGCCGCTGCCTGCGGAGTTGTCTGCGGGCCTGGGACAATTCGTACTCTGGATGGGGCGGGCGGAGCTGCTCCACAAACGCCCCCAGGTTCTGCTGGAGGTCGCACGGAACTGTCCGGAATTGCCGTTCCTGATGCTGCTCAACCCGCGTGATCCTGTGGTCGACATCGAAATTCGACGGAACGCTCCCAGCAATGTGCGAATCGTCACCCAGGTTCCGTTCCCTCTGATGCCCGCCCTCTTTCTCGCAGCACTGGCTTGCATCAACACCTCATCACTCGAAGGATTTCCGAATGCGTTTCTGCAGGCATCTGCCTCGCGCATTCCGATCGTGAGCCTGGAGGTCGGGCGGTCCTTTCTCGAACAATCGGGTGCGGGAATCTATGTGGAGGGGGACATTGCCCGGGCGGTCAAGGCCCTGCGGTGGATCTCCGGCTCACGGGAAACTCGGAACGAGTTCGGTGAGCGGGGACGGGCCTTCGTTGAAAAGCACCACGCAGCCGAACCGGTCGCGATGCAGTTCGCAGAGGCACTCCGGTCGATCATGAAATCATGAGGCCTCATCCTCGCCTTGCGAGTACTTCGTAAACCCGGAGTGAGCCTCCCTGCACGAGCAGGCGATCCGAGCGATCACCCACGCTGTCTGCTCGAATGCTCCGATTTCCAGCGGGATCGCAAATCCAAACCCGCGACCAATCACGAGGTGTCAGTTTGGCTCGCTTGGGAGCCTAGCGCCTTGTCAACGCTAAGCTTAGGGGTTGAGCCAGGCCCGCATGGGACGGCGAAGCTCCTGCTGAGCCGCGAGCCAGGGGTCGCGCTGACTGGGGTGAGCGGCTCGGCAGGAGCCTCGCCCTCCCGTGGGAGGCGAACCAACAAATCAAGGCTTGACGGGGCACTTGTGGTGTGGCGGAGCCGGGAGAGGTTCTAGCGTCGAAAGTCACATCTGGGACAACCCCCTGTGCCGCTGGCTACCGGTCGCCCGGTGCGAGTTGTCCATCGGGGTGACGGAGTCACTCGAAGGATTGAACGGTGGGCTTGTCTGCCGTAACCTCTGACTGCTCCGCCACCCGAATTCTCAAAGCTGTGTCTGGGCGACCTCGTCCCATTCGCTCGGGAGTGGGGTGTTATTGTCCCTCGTCACTTCCTCTCAAGACTCGTACGTCGATTGGGGACGGGCCAATGGGCCCGTCCTACCACCTACCCATGAACACGCTTTACCAGAACCACGGTCTTCTCTTTCGCTACCCCGCAGATTGGT
>JANOKO010000407.1:0-1139 GCA_031419335.1 Planctomycetota bacterium | reverse complement strand
AATCGTGGTGGTGCCTTCCACTCCACTGCTCAGAATGGCGTTACCCTGGCTGTCCAAGTGTCCTTGCACGGACAAGCTGATGAGGAACGGCTTCTTTTCCGCCAGCTTGGTGCTGTACAGGCTACTGTCGGCCTGCTGTGGTCCCATCCACTGCGAGAACCACTCCTTCGGCTTGACGGCCCCCGCGACGACGGCCCCACCCAGGCCAAGAGAACCCAAGACCAGGAGGGTTGTCCAGATTGGGAACTTTTTCGGTTTCGGTTCCATTGTCGGGTGTACTCTCTGGCAAGGTTTGCCGACCAGGCAACCCCTCCGGAGTTTCCTGATCAGTCGTTCCACGATACTGGGGATCGTTCCAAATCCCGTCCGGCCCGATCTCCATCATACCCATATCGCGATAAATGCTCAGCCGGTTCTGCTCATATGTCACCCAATTCTGGATCAGGGAGTTCTGTGCCGAAACGACCGAATTGAGCGCTTGTATGAGGTTATTTCCCGCCAGTCCGTTCCGACCACCGCCCCCACCTGCGTTGACTTGAGTGGGCGCAGTTGCCTCATCGACTGCGGCTTCGTACTGTCGGGCTGCCAGTCGAAGTTGGAGTCGCGAGGTCTCCAAGTTCCTTCGAAGTACGGACAACTGTCGCCAGTTTCTACGAACCTGCTGCTTGACCTGATCTTCCAAGGCCATGTAATCCCGACGAGCTCGCTGGTAGTTAATCAGCGACGACCTATAGTTGTTTCGCTCGTTGATCTGGTCCAGGGGAGCCGTAAACCTCAATCCCGCACGGAGTTGGCTCCGACTGCCTCGGAAGTCGAACGGCTTATTGCCGCCCGAATTGCGGATATCACCGTCAACGACCACATCCACCGTGGATTGCATACGATTGGCAGCCACTTCCATCTTTCGTCGGGCATCGCTCACGACAGCCTTTTGATTCATGAGGTCAACGCGGTTTTCCACGGCATCCTCGATCACCTGCTCCATCGGTATCTCGAAATCGGGAATCTCGATTTGCTCTACCCGCAGTCCGATCTCCACGACCGACAGGTTGCGAGCAATCTGGAGCAGATCCTGATGCCCTTGCAGAATCCCATCTCGCAGGATGCCGCGAATCTCCTGGTCAGCAGTCAGAACTTCC
>JANOKO010000406.1:0-1958 GCA_031419335.1 Planctomycetota bacterium | reverse complement strand
TGGGAATACGGGATACGCAACCTGTTTCGTCGACCGCTCCGCAGCGGCCTGACTCTGCTGGCGCTCACGACGGTGACGCTCATGGTGCTGGTCGTTCTGGGGTTTGTGCGCGGGCTGGAACGGTCACTGGCGGTCAGCGGCGATCCTCGAACAGCAATCGTATTCTCGCTGGGGATGGGTGAGAACCTGGAATACTCCTCGATCGGCATGGCGACCACAGACCTGCTTGCGGCCAGCATTCAGGGAGTCGAGGAACGCTATGGACGCAAGTATGCTTCGCCGGAGTTGTACCTCGGAACGAAGATTCGCCTCTCAGAAAACGCACCCGAGTCCCTGGGACTGGTTCGGGGTGTATTGCCAACTGCTCTGCTGGTGCATCGGCAGGTGGAGATCATGGACGGGCAGTGGCCCGAGGCCGGGGAAGTACTGGTGGGTCGACTGGCCGCCACTAAGCTGGGGATTGCCATACAGCAATTGACGGTCGGAAGCTCGTTATGGTTCGAAGGTCGGGCCTGGCGCGTGAGCGGAACATTCTCCGCCGGAAGTGGAACGTTCGAGTCGGAACTCTGGTGCCGACTCGATGATTTACAGCAAACCCTCAAGCGACAAGACCTGAGTCTCGTGGCCATGACCTTGGGGCCAAACGCTGACTTTCAAGATCTGAACTTATTCTGCAAGGAACGGATCGACCTGGAGCTGCAGGCGATCCGGCAGACCGAATACTTCGCCACACTCCGCAAGGACTACGCTCCGGTGAGGTGGCTCGCTTGGTTAGTCGTCTCGCTGATTGCGGGAGCGGGCGTGTTCGTCGGGTTGAACACAATGTACGGATCGGTCGTGGGGCGTATCCGTGAACTCGCCACACTGCAAACAATCGGCTTCTCGCGCCGAGCTGCCATCCTGAGTGTGGTGCAGGAGGGGACCATCCTGGCGATGACGGGTGCGCTGATCGCTTCTGTCATCGCCTATGGCTTGGCCAATGGAGCCGCTGTGCGATTTACAATGAGCGCGTTCGAACTCCAGATCGACAGTCTGACACTGTTGATCGGGAATGGCATTGCGTTGTGCTTGGGCGTCGGCGGTGCGTTGCCTCCGGCGTTCAGAATCATCCGGCTGTCCGTGGTGGACGGCCTCAAGTCGGTGTAGGTGCTTCGCCCTCGTGGTGGGGTCCGTTCACTCGTCATCAAGGAGCCTGAGATGTTGTTGAAGAGCAGTTTGATTCGAAGTCTGTCGGGCCTCATGCTCGTGACCATCTTGGGTTGCGGGCCAGGTCACACACCGACGTTGTCGGCTCCCGCCGCATCCCAGGCAGGGGCACAGTATCTTTTGGCTGCGGAACCTGCTGCTGCCAAGAGTATTCTGCAAGTTCGGGAGGAGTCTGAGCACGGTGATGAAGTCGTCCTGGTGGGCCGCATCGGGGGGGATGTGAACCCCTGGGTCGAGGGTCGGGCCGCGTTTTCGCTGGTCGATCTGTCCGCCCGCGCGTGCAGCGATATCCCCGGCGACAACTGTCCCACGCCGTGGGACTATTGCTGCGAGACCGACAAGCTGGTCAAGGGGAAGACGCTGATCAAGTTCGTGTCGAGCGATGGCAAACCCGTCGCGACCGATGCCCGCGAACTGCTGGGAGTCAAAGAACTCGACACGCTGGTGGTGCAGGGGAAGGCTCAGCGCGACGATCGTGGAAACTTGACGATTCTGGCGTCGAAGATCTTTGTGCGCCCTGCGACACCGGGAGGCTCAACGACTAAGGCCACAGAGTCGAAGCCAACGAGCGAGTCCGCCCCGTCCGTTGAGTCTTCCCCCAGCAAACAGACTCCACGCGGTCCTGAGTGAAACAGTTCGGCGAGCCGGAGGGGGTCACCCCCCCGGATGAGGGGGGTTGCACCCAGTCCCGGGGGCGTAGCCCCCCCGCTCGCCCCCAGTGTAGTCAAACCCGGCCAGTGGGAGAAAAGTGG
>JANOKO010000405.1:0-1584 GCA_031419335.1 Planctomycetota bacterium | reverse complement strand
AGGGGGAGAGGGGGGAAAGAGGTCAGCAACTCAAAATCGATATTGCTCCAGAATCTCGGCGGGAGGAGATGCCATCCCGCCGGGAACTGCTACACTACCCGCTAGAGCATAGGGCAGGGAATGGCTGGAATGTTCTGTAGGCCAAGTTGGGTGTTGCGGCGCTGGAGTGCGTCAGAAACCGTTGTCTCGCGTGTCAATGCGAGGTGATTGACAGGCTGCGGAGGGGTGTCGGAAAGGTCTGGAGCCAATCTCCGGATTTCTTTTCTGCGAAAGACCTCGCAGTTCGTTGACAATTCCGGTGTGCAAAATTACCATTTCTCGCTTCCCAGTTCGGACGTGTCCGAAATGGGTGGCGGTGTCGAGACGCAAGTCGTTGGATCAAGGGGATTTACGTGGCCGGTAGCCGCATCCGAATTCGCATGGAAGCTTACGACCACTCCGTTCTGGATTTGTCGGCAAGTGACATTGTCGACACAGCCAAGCGGACGGGAGCTGTCGTCCATGGACCGATCCCACTTCCGACGAAAATCGAGCGGTACACGGTGCTTCGGTCGCCTCACATCGACAAGAAGTCTCGCGAAACCTTCGAAATTCGCACTCACAAGCGGGTGATTGACATCGTCCAACCGACCGGCAAGACCATCGACGCGCTGAACAAGCTGTCGCTGCCTGCCGGGGTGGACATCAAGATCAAGGCTTCAACGTAGTCGCTGCTGGGTCGAGTGGGTGAGTGTCCAGCGATGAGGCTGGATTGAATTGACAGAGTGGGGTTTGACATGTCGGTGGGACTTCTCGGTCGCAAAATTGGCATGACTCAGGTCTTCGGTCCGGAAGGACAGATGATCGGGGTGACAATCTTGGAAGTGGGTCCGTGCCATGTCCTCCAACTCCGTTCCAAGGAGCGCGATGGCTACGAGAGCGTGCAACTCGGGTTTGCGGACAAGCTCAGCCAGGCCGACCTCGCCCGCGATCCTGCATCGCGATCTCGCAGTCGAGCCTCACGTGCAGAGCGCGGTCATGTGGTGGCTCTGTCAGGCAAGAACTCCAAGGCTCGTGAGTCCGCAGGCAAGCCAGCGACTCCCAAAGCGGGCTGTGAGCCGCAACGATTCATTCGCGAATTCCGGACCGATGGTGAGCAGCACGGCTGCGAAGTGGGTCAGGTGTTGACCGCCAGTGCCCTGGAGGGTATTACCAAGGTCGACGTGACGGGGACGAGTAAGGGACGTGGTTTCTCAGGTGTTATGCGTCGGCATAATTTCAAGGGACAACGAGCGACTCACGGTGTGAAGAAGTGCCATCGCAAGGCGGGGGGCATCGGTGCAGCGACCGACCCCTCTCGCGTGTGGAAGGGCAAGCGGATGGCGGGGCATTTCGGCCATGATCGCCGAACCACTCGCAATCTCAAGGTGATGCGGATTGATGCGGAAAATCACATGTTGCTGGTGGCTGGCCCCGTGGCTGGCCCCAATGGCGGATACGTGGTGATTCGTAAGGCGTAATGCCGGTCGTGCATGTTGGGTTGAGGTCAAAGCATGACCGCAGCCATCCAGTCGGTTGTCAGGTGGAAGTCATGATCAGTGTGCC
>JANOKO010000404.1:0-4976 GCA_031419335.1 Planctomycetota bacterium | reverse complement strand
ACAGAATCAGGCGAGTCGTCTTTCCATGCCGCTCTGTGACCCTCACATCAGGGTCACTGGCAAACTCGACAAGTACCGTCCGACCTGCGGCGTTCTCAAATTCGAATTCTTTGGAAGACTGTTTCTTGATCATCGGTCCCACCACTTCTTTAATCAAATCCAGAACCTCGATCGAAGCCTCGTCACCGATCTTCGTGTTTCGGCTCCCTCGAAATTGGGAGCCGAGAGTAAGTATCTGGAGATCATGAAGCGTTGAAGCACTCAATTCGCCCAGGCCCTCCACCAATTGAGCGGCTGTCTGGCAGAGACTGACACAAAGTGCAGGGAGTTTGGCGACAGTGGTCGAAATCACTTCGCCTCGCTCTTCCATGCGTTTGAACCCGCCAAACCTTCCCTTGCCGTAGAACTCCTTTTGAGAAATTCCAAACAGCAAGCGATAGTAGGCCAGCAAGCGAGGTGATTTCTGCAAAATCAACGGGGTCGGAAAGACAAGTTCGCCCCGCAATCCGAATGCCGCCAGCTGTCGCAAACTGATTGGAGGGGCGTACGTCATCAATTGCGAATCCAAGTCCGCAAGGGAGACGACTTGTACAGCCTCGCGAAGTGCCTCGGTCAGGTAGAGCCGTCGAAAATCGACCAGCAGCTTCGAAAATGAGACTTGGACATCTGCACTCAGCACATCAAACGTCTCCGATGGCTTCTTCTCCAAGATTACCTCCAGCCCAATCTTCGTTCAGCGATCTCCACGTATTCCGGGTTCAACTCGATTCCCACAAACCGTCGGGTTCGGCTTAAGCAAACTGACCCGACTGTTCCCGAACCAAAAAAAGGATCGAGGACCACATCGCCGGATTCTGACCCTGCCAGGACACAAGGATCTACCAGCGACGACGGAAATGTAGCGAAGTGTGCCTCGGGATAGGCCTCTGTGTTGATACTCCACACAGTTCTTCGGTTTCGCCGACCTTCATCGTCCAGTGTTCGTTCCTGAACCGCTAGGTGATCGTAGTAGTACTGTTCTGATTTTGAGAGCAAGAAGAGATACTCGTGAGCCCGTGTGGGGCGGTCTTTGACGGATTCCGGCTGCGCATTGGGTTTGTGCCAGATAATGTCAGATCGGAGATACCATCCGTCATCTTGTAAGGCAAAGGCAATCCGCCAGGGGACTCCGACTAGATCTTTGGGCTTGAGTCCATCCGGTGTTGGCGGTCGATACGACATGGCCCTGGCTGGATTCTTTCGATCGGTCGCTCGCCACCGACGATTTCCACTGGTGTAGGAATCGCCAATGTTCAACCACAGGGTGCCATCGTCGGTCAGTGTTCGACGGACTTCGCGAAAGACTTTCACCAGACGATCGACATAGCTGGCCAAGTCCTCTTCCGCACCGATTTGCCCCTCGACATCGTAATCCCGCAATCCCCAATAGGGGGGACTGGTGACGCAGCAGCGAAAGGTTTGTGATGCTAGTTTGGGCAGGACGACACTCACATCCCCAATGATGATCTCAGACTCGTCGAGCTGTGTGTTCAGCATGGTATGCTGGCGTATGGTTGATGGAAGTGGCATCGATTCGCGCTCGCAGTTGTTCCGTGCGTCTCAGAGATGACTCAACTTGGGCGACACCGAGTCACTACTGATCGCCCACGAGCATCTCCTGTTCTTCTCTGGGGGCAGTCTATCGTTCTGAAGGCAGGGTTCAATTGTACAGACGCCTTGAGGTGAATTTTCTGCGGTACAGAGGTTCCGCAGCCTCTACCTCTCCCGCTTCTGGTTGTAGACCTCCAGCAGGATCTCGTCCACGGCCTTGAACTTGCCCTTGGTCTTCATGACCTTCTCGATCTGTTCGCGGGCATCGCTGGCCGAATGGCCGAGGGCGATCAGGGCTTCGAGGGCGTCGCTGACGACGCTGCTGGCCGGTTCGGTCGACTGCGGGAACTCGCGGGCGATCAGCAGGGCGAACTTGGCCATCTTGCGGCGGAGTTTCGCCACGATCCGCTCGGCCATCGCGGGGCCGATGCCGGGGAGGGCGGAGAGCGTCTTGACGTCCTGCTCTTCGATGGCAACAGCCACCTCGCTGACCGGTTTGACCATCGCGTTGAGGGCCTTCTTGACTCCGATCCCGTCGACCGAGCAGATCATGTCGAAGAAGTCCTTCTCGACATCGGACAGAAAACCAATCATCCGAGGAACGAGCCGACCCTTCTGCGGGTTGCCATCGAGGTACTCGATCGTCCGCAGCGTGATCTCTTTGCCGATCTGCGATTGCAGTTGTCGCCGCACGAAGTCGGGGACGGCGACCTCGTGTTCGAAGGGGCCGACATCAATGCCCGCATCGACTCCGTTGAGCGAGACAAGTTTGCCCGTGATCCGCGTAATCATCTGACATCCGTGTGGTAAGGAGACGTGGCCCAGAGGACAAGTGTAAGGCGTCTGGTTCTCGTTCCCAAGCTCCACGGGGATGCGAGGTGCTGGGCGGGGTGACCACGACGTGTAGTGATCGTCTGGGTCACGAAGGAACACGAGGGATTGCCAAGGCCAGACTGACTTTCGTAATCTCTTGTGGCTCGACAACTCAGACACTCAAAACAGTGTCTGGCCCACCCCGCCTTACCGATGATGGGCTGCACGCAACTCAATCAGACTGTTGGGCGTCATCAGCACAAAACATTGAGGGAAACATGATGGGGGCATTCATTCGCAGCGTGGGCAGTGTCATCGCTGGGTTGAGTGTGGCATTCTTTTTTGTCATCGGTGTCGAATTCATGAGTTCGATCGTCCATCCGTTTCCTCCCGGAGTCGATCCCACTGATCCTGAAGCCTGTCGGGCTCACGTCGCTCGGTATCCCGCCAGCGTACTGATGCTCGTCGTGTTCTTGTGGGGAATGGCGGTCTTTGTGAGTTCGTGGTTGGCGACACGGTTAGGAACCGGAAGACATCCGGCACACGGTTTCGTCGTTGGTGCGATCCTGTTCGCGGCTGTCGTTTTTAATATGGCCATGTTGCCGTATCCTAATTGGTTCTGGCTCAATCTCGTCGTCTTTCCCATTTCATTCGTGGGAGGTGCCACTCGCGCGATGAAGCGGCCAGTTCAACCGCTTCCGTTCGATGGTCCACCGGCGAATTGATTGCAGTCTGGGGCATCCCGCACTGGCCGACGACCCGCACGTCCCTGATGGATCGCAGCACCACCGAGCCCGCGGGTGGGGGTACGACGGGGTGGAAAGGTGTCTCGTTTGTTTCGTTCCCAAGCGACAGGGGACTGAGGGGTGTCAACGGGGCGACTGAAGCAGAAACGCCTCGCGGATGGCGAGGCGTTCTGTGTTCAGCAGCAGGTCTGCGAACGCTGACTTCGCGGGACAGCCCCCTCCCTGAGAGATCATTGGATTTCAAGGGGAAATGGGAAGGGTTGTTTGTCGGTGATCGGAGCAGAGAGGACCGTCCTGGAGCGAGCCCAGAGGACTACGCTGCTTTGCTCACGCTCTGCTGATCCATCACGCGATCAATGATATCGCAGCCAGAGATCAACAGAATTCGCTTCAGCTCTGGATCATCGATCCGCTTCGCTTGCATCTCAATCTTATTCACGAGCTTGAGTGCCAACTTGAGGTCGGTCAACTGAGGTGTTTTGATGGACGGCATGGTGGAATCTCCGGTTCTTGGGGCGTGGGCCGCAAAGGAATTCGCGTGATCCGGACCAAATTCCGAATCGATCATGCCGGTAGTATCGACCTGGCGGGTAGCACGTCCCCTACAGAAAAATCCTGCCTCCGACTGGTCACGTACACATCCGGATGCATCGTGCCGGTTGTTTGGATTACATCGCTGACACATGCCCAGATTGCCGGGAATACTCCGGGTCTCAAGAAAAGACTCGATACAGCGATTCTCTCAAGAGAGTTACTCCACCGAGACCCTGACACGCGGCATTCACTTCTTGGGACGGTGATGTTTCGACGGCATTTCTTGATCGGCTGTGCTTTGATCGTGGCGGGCATTGCCTGGCCCACGGTTTCGATGGTGCATGCATTGACGGAGTTTTCAGAAGTGTATCGTTCCGCAGCTCAGAATCAGCGCGGAGTGCCTCCGAGCCTGCAAGCCGAAGTGATCTGGTCCGTGGAACACGGGGTCGCATCCATTCTCGGCGGCGCGATCATCGGGCTGTTTGGGATCGGGTTGGCGCTGAAGGAGAGAAGCACTCGATTGGAACGGAAAACCGATGCTCCCAGTGCTCAATAGGTTTCAGGGAAGTGAATGGTTGACGGTGGCTAAAGGGGGATGTCCATCCCAGGAGTTGGCCTGCCCGGTATGCCAAAAGCACCACTGAGTGATCATGGGGATCCCGAATCGGCTCTCAGAGGCGCGGTCCTCCTCGCGACCAACACTTTCACTGTAAATGAAGCGGTGATCGGACTCTAAAAGTCGACTGGCTCTTGCAGCGGACTCTTGTCTCCAAAGAAGAGGAATTGCTTCAGCCAAGTCAGTTCGGCAACGCCGATCGGGCCGTGGCGATTCTTTGCGATTAACAGGTCCGCCTCACCCGGACGGTCTTCGGGATCGTACGCCTCGGGGCGATGCAGGAACATGACGATATCGGCATCCTGTTCGATGGCTCCCGACTCCCGAAGGTCCGCCAAGCGTGGCCGCTTGTCTTCACGGGCTTCGACTCCACGATTCAGTTGGGCGAGCGCGATCACCGGAACCCGGAGATCCTTGGCCAAAAACTTCAACCTGCGGGTGATCGTGGAGATTTGCTGCTCGCGCGGCAAGTTTTTGTCGTCCGACTCGATCAATTGAAGGTAGTCGATAATAATGATCTTGATGTCAAATCGACGTTTCATGCGGCGTGATATGGCGGCCACTTGCGACATCGTACGCCCCGCTTGGTCGTCGATATAGATGGGGTATTTCTTGAGCGAGTTCGACGCCTCCATCAGGGCGTGTTGTTCCACATCGTCGAGGTTACCTTGGCGTAA
>JANOKO010000403.1:0-1872 GCA_031419335.1 Planctomycetota bacterium | reverse complement strand
CTTCAGCGTCGGGGCAAGTTCGCCGATGGGCACTACATAGTTCACCCACACCTGCGACTGCGAATCCCTCAATTCTCGCCCCAGCATGCCGAGCAGCTTCCCCTCGCGGTTGGTCAGCACGCCTCCGGCAGCTCCGGGATTGTTCGTGATCGCATCGACCACATACACCGGCCCAGAGTAGTTCGAGGCGAACCGGCCCCGCCTCGCGCTGAGTTGGGTGCGGGCCGAGATGATGCCGTGCTGAACCGAGAGCGGCTCGTCCCCGGCGGCGACCTTGAACATGTTGCTGAAGGCGTAGATCCGCGTCCCCGGCCCGGCTGTGGCGATGGTGGAGAGGTCGAAGTGATCCAGCTCCTCGGCCTCGATCTTGATGACTGCCAGGTCGAGTTTGGGCTCGGCAGCTAAGACCTTCCCGGTGATCCGCTTCCCATTCGAGAGCACCACCGACACCGTGTCGCCGTCCAAGAGATGGCTCCACACCGTGGCGATGTGCCCGGTCGGCGAGATCACAAATCCGGTCCCGTAGCCTTGCAGCCCCGCGAGGCCGCCCGCCCCGAAGAGCTTAACGACCTTGGACTGGACCTCGGCCTCGACGGCGTTGCGATCCGCGGCGAGGAGGGTTGTCGAGAGGAGGCACAGAACGATCGCCACCATTGAGATGGAACGGATCATTCTACCACGGAGGCACGGAGGCACGGAGAGGTGAAGGGGATTGCGACACATTGGAAAGGGCTCACGCTTTGTGGACCAGTGAGTCGGAGGAGCCTCACGCGAAGACGCAAAGGCGCGAAGCAGAGTGTCTTCCTTTTCCTTCGCGCCTTCGCGACTTCGCGTGAGGAACTCTTCATTCCCGCAGCCATGCGCCGAAGTTCGCATCGCCTCCGTGCCTCCGTGTCTCCGTGGTGAATTCCCCCTCATGGCTTCGCTCCCTGCAACGTGGCGGATTCCAGCGTGAACTCACCGATGAGCGTCTCGGCTCGGAGGATGGTTAGCTTCTGCGGGAGCTTGCGCCCCTCGAAATCGGCCAGTTCCTTGAACCGGATCTCGCATTCGTCCGCGTCCTCTTCAATGGCTGTGTCCCACCCCACGAGGGCCACCGGCTCGCGCTGGAAGTACCAGCGGCTGATGGCGGTGCCCTGCAGCGCGACAAGGACATCAACCTTCGGCCCCGTCCCGTCGAGCGGCTCTGACCCCACGTAGTAGAACTCCGAGAACCTTGAACTGGGGTTGATGAGCATCCGCCGCAGATGGTCAAATGCGATGAGCAGCCCCCCGCTCCCCGGCGGCTTGTCGAGCAGTGGGGCCGACAGGTCTTGGATAAACGGCGTCTCACCGACCTTGGCCGCTACGGTTGTGTCGGTCAGCTTCACCTGCATCACCGCCCCGCGCTGGTCTTTAAGGTTCAAACTCCACGGCCCCTGCGCTTTCGCAAAGCTCCCCCAGGGAATCATCGACTCGACGGCCCGCTCGACGGCGACCTTGTTGAAGTGGTAGTTCGCAAACCCCGTCTTCTCCTCATACAGGTAGGCATGTGGGTTCTCCGGCTGGGTGAGTAGTTCGAGGCCGGGGATCGGAATCGGCAGCTTCGGGTGTGGCAACTTCGGAGGCTGCTCCTCCTGTTCGGGAATCAGTTCCGAAGCCCGGTGCAGCGTTCGCAATCGCACGACCACCGACTTCTGCTCCCCCTCATGCTTGTAGGTCAGCGGGAGCTTCCAGCCGTTGGGGTAGATGCCGAGGATGTTCTTGAACTGATTCACGCTACGAATCGGACGACCCGCGAACTCGACGAGTTCATCGCCGGAGCGCAACCCGCGACGATAGGCTTCAGACTGTTCGAGGATCTGCCCGATGACCACATGCCCTTCGGAGTCG
>JANOKO010000402.1:0-2109 GCA_031419335.1 Planctomycetota bacterium | reverse complement strand
TCCAATCTTCATTTGGATAACGCGGTAGACACCGCGAGAAATCGCGATGATGTCACCGATTCGGAGTGAGACAAACGCAACATCATGTTGTCCATCAACCCGAGATTGAACAGTTGCAGCCGCAACCTTGTCGTCGGAGATACCCCACTGTAGATTTACGGCGAACCATTCATCCGGTTGAAACCCGGGAACAAATCCATCACCGGAACCTACCGCTCCACCGGGGCTCATTCCAAAGTGCATCGTAATCGTCTCGGGCATTTCGGTTAACGAAGGATCCTCGGCGCATGACGTTGAGCACAACATTGCCAGACTGGCAAGGAGAATGGCAGTAGATGAGAAGCGAGTTGGCATGGTCGACTCCTTCAAGTGAGAATCAGAGGTCATAATGGTGTTAGAATCTGGTACGAACTGATACGATCTATCAGTTGATCAATATTAACAATAATCTCGACAGGCGGGGTGGCCCAGGCATCGCTTTGGATGTCTGGGTGACGAAGGAACAAGAGGGATTGAAAGCTGAGTGTGTCCACAGTAGCCTCTTGTTGTTCCACAACCCAGACGCTCAAAGCAGCGTCTGGGCCACCCCGCCCTGGTTGCCGCTTTGGGCTACCGGGACGGCGGAGCCGAAAGAGGTCTTTACAACGAGAGGTGTATCACGGCAAACCTCTTGTGCCAAGGCACACCGGTAGGCTGCAAAGCCAGCCAACCGGTGCCACCCTGCGGTGCCACCCTGCGGTAGTCATCACTTGCCGTCGACTTTCGCTTCTCGAACCACGCGAAACCCTACTGAAGCTGACCCAGGCATGCGTTTCATCGCGAAAAGCTCGTCAGTGGCCACTTTGGGATTCAATTCCTCTTGCCAGCTTTCCCCCATTATCACCATCAGTTCTCGATGAATCTTTGGAAGGCATGACGCATCACAGTTACACATCTCGCTGATATTTCCATGCAGGAAGCGTAGTCCAGAGACTCCAGGTGGTTTCGCATTCACACCAGCGGTAAATGCAAAATGGTCATCGAATTTCGCCTTACGGAATCGCTTGTCTTTAAGGCTGTATGTCACATCCAGTACGTTGACATATTCGCCCGGATCAGACGCTATAGGAAAGTCGAAGCTGTTTCCATCGAGAGCGCGATAAGTGTAGGCCTGTCGCCATTCCACGGAAGTCGGAAGGCGAATCACCCGGCCCGTTATACGAGTCAGCCATTCGCAATACGCCGTGGCATCTGCATGAGAAACACAAACCGCTGGCTCATCGTCCAATTGAGAGAAACCGGGATTCTTCCAGTGAAACTTGCCATCTCTCCTTGAGATTTTCTCATCCAATTGAACGACTCCCCAGCACTTCCCGTCATTTTGCTCGCCATCCGTCACATATCCAGAATCAGCAACGAATCGCGAGAAATCCTTGACGGACGCTTCGGCAACCGCAATTTCGAACGTCGGGATCTGAATCTTTCTAACTGGCCCGAACACGTGGTCGCCAAGAAGGCGATACTCTTGAATCGGAGCATAGCTCGTCTCGCACTGCGGAATGACCTGATAATCAAATCGCAACTCCGACTCATCCGCTCGACTATCCATGGACAGCCCCAGTAAACACGCGAGCGCGGAGAGAATTGCGACACGGGTGCGAGGAACGTCACGGGACAATCTGCGGTGCATCGGGAAACGTCCCTCCTTCATTCCAGTTCAGAATCGTTTTGGTGAATGTCCTAGTCATAAGAAACTGTTTTGCCAGACCAGCTAAGTGCAGCTTGGCGGGGTGGCCCAGGCATCGCTTTGGATGTCTGGGTGACGAAGGAACAAGAGGGATTGAAAGCTGAGTGTGTCCACAGTAGCCTCTTGTTGTTCCACAACCCAGACGCTCAAAGCAGCTTCTGGGCCACCCCGCCAAGCCGCTGAGTAGGCAAAGTGCGAGTCGCATGATATGCCGCGTACACTTTGCTGGCTGGACAAATGTCTTTAGTGTTGTGGTCATGGCCGATCTTTCCAGAATTAACGAGTTCCTTGCAACCATGTTGGCGGGGTGGCCCAGGCATCGCTTTGGATGTCTGGGTGACGAAGGAACAAGAGGGATTGAAAGCTGAGTGTGTCCACAGTAG
>JANOKO010000401.1:0-2491 GCA_031419335.1 Planctomycetota bacterium | reverse complement strand
CGGTGATCGAACTGCGTGCCCCAGCAGCTCCAGGGATGTATTTTCCATCGGTCAATGTATCGAGGCAGAGATAGCTGCGACCGGTGGCAGCGACGAATCCAGTCACTCCGTTGTCGTCTGGGCTGGCGTAGAGTTTGCGATCCATAGCGGATTGCTCAAAACCCACCGCGAGCAGCAGTTTCAAGAGCCCCGTCTCACGCTCCAGGAGGCGAATCTCGACCGACTCATACCCCAGAATGTCCTTGGTGTAGTGCAGGATCTTGGATTTCAGCAATTCAATCCTGTCGTCCTCAGACAGGTCGGTGACCTCGTCCGGCTGGAGGTCGCCCAGATCGTATCCGGCCCGGTAAATGGCATCCAGTTTCTGCCGTTGGATGTACTCCGAGGAGGAGTCGCGCACGATCACGATCAGGTTTGCAGGAAACTCTTCACCGGCATTGCACAGTGGCGTGACATCGAGTGACAAGAAACACTTGTCCCCCAAACGCATGATCGTGGAAGCGGATTGCCCGCTGCCGATGGCCGAGGAGAGCGGCTCGTAGTCGGGACCGAGGATGTCATTCGTCGGGAAGGCGTCAAAGAACTTCTCACCCACGACGCTGGTGTCCCGCCCCGACAGAGCCTGCAACTGGCGATTGCCCCAAACAATGCGGGTATCGAGATCGAGCAGCGCGATCCCTTCCGGGATCTGTTCCAGAAACCCCCCAGCTTCGAGTACCAGCGAAGCCGGGCAGCGGTCCAGTTGTTGTAAGAGCAAGGCATCGACCGGCTGAGTCCGCAGTTGCACGAGGGCCTCACCCAGCGATGGAGTCCGAATGACTTCGCAGTCACCGCTGAGCGGGATACGGCATTCCTGGTCACCGACCACCAACACTGTCGGACGGTTCACGGCACACTCCTGCGGGGTCACGTGGGCCGGACGTTTCCCGATTCCTCACGACTGAGGGCGATTGTACGACCGAAAGTCCGTTCCGAGAACCGTGAACAGATGGAGCGGTGTGGGACAGAATCTCCTTCGCTCAAACCCTCAACCCAAACAGAAAACCGCCACCCTGCGGAGAGTCAGGGTGACGGTCAAGCGGAGAGAACGCTGTTGAAAGTGCTTACTCGGGCAGTCCGAGTAGTTCCTCCTCTTCTTCCTGAATGATGATTCGTGGAGTGACCATCATCATCAGGCTGGAAGTTTCACGACCCACACCCGAGTTGCGGAACAACCGGCTGATGTAGGGGATCTTGTTCAGGATCGGCACACCGGCCATGTTGCGGCCTTCGCTCAGGGACTTCACACCGCCCAGCAAGACCGTTCCGCCATCAGGCACGCTGACGACCGTGCTGACAGTCACACGGGCGACGATCGGCAACTGCACCGCAGCGGCCTGTGCGTTGCCCCCTTGCTGTCCTTGCTGCCCTTGTTGACCACCACCTTGCTGACCACCTTGTCCGCCGCCTTGCTGGCCACCACCTTGTTGACCACCTTGTCCGCCGCCTTGTCCACCGCCTTGACCGATGGCACCTGACCCAGCTGACCCACCGGCGAAGGCGAACGTTTGCACGTCCGTCACATTGGAGAAGTTGGGAGCGACACTGATTCGGACATAGCGACGGTCAGCGGACACGACGGGCTGAACCTGGAGATCCACACCCTCCCGAATCGTGGTAATCGTGGGCTGGAAGCCGATCGCGTTCCCTGACGTGACGGGGGTCAAGGAGGTCACGAACGGACGATCGTTCCCGCTGAAAATACTGGCCGTAATCCCGTTAAAGGTCGTGATCTTCGGAGCCAGCATGATGTTCGACCGGCGATCTCCCTGGGCGGCTCGGACGAACAAGAAGGCTTCAATATCACTGAGAATCGCCATCCCGAACTGGATCCCAGCTGCGGGATCGAAGTTACCGAATGTCGGAGCGGCCAGATCGAACGATCCCTGACGGAACGGGACATCCAGGTCACCACTGAATTGACCAGGGGAACTCATCCCCACCACCGTGCGGCTCGGCCAGCGATCTCGACCAACGACGTTGATTCGCGGTCCCGGGGCAAACGGTCCCACAGCTCCCAGCAGTCCACCGCCAGCCTGGCCTTGTTGACCTTGTTGACCGCCTTGTTGTCCGCCTTGCTGTCCACCGGCTTGTGTTCCGGTTTGACCGGCACCTCCCGTCGATCCGTTCACGGGGTCCACCTGTCCGAACGGACGCAGAGGATTGAACTGGCTGTTGGTGGTTGGACCACCAATGGAGTCCTGGACGTTGAAGTCGAAGTCGACCCCAATTTGTTCAAAGAACCGGTCGCTCACGGTGATGTATCGTACTTCGATCGTGACTTGCAGGTCTTGCAGCCGACGCAACTGGCTCAGCAAGTCGGCGATCTCTTGATGTACTCGTTGAGTCTGTCGGACGACGAGGCTCAACGTGCTGTCATGATTGGAGATCGATGCGGCCCCCCCGTTCTCTTCCCAGGAATCGGGATCGACGGTGGTCATAATCAGATCGG
>JANOKO010000400.1:0-1375 GCA_031419335.1 Planctomycetota bacterium | reverse complement strand
GCTGTGCCACCCGTCCCGCCTCCGCCTCTTCGCCGCGAAAGCGGTGCAAGCAAATAGCCGTGGGCTCCGCGGCCCCAGCCGCCAGCCCACGGACCCCGATCCCCAGTGCGCCCCAGCCGCGAAAGCGGCGACAGCGATGACAGATGCCGATGGTGGGCGCGTGGCCCAGACACTGCTTGGAGGGTCTGGGATGTAGAACAACATGGGATGACGGAAGACACGCTCGACTTTCAATCCCTCTTGTTCCTGCGTCACCCAGACATCCAAAGCGATGTCTGGGCCACCCCGCCTTCATATCCTACGGCCCGTCGTCGACATCTAGGGACAGGTCAATCGCCATGACAATGGGATTCACTAGGGAGAAGTATTCTGCGATCCGGGCACCGACACCATCAGCACTGCCAGGACCGTCAATCCTCAGCCAACGGCTGAGGATATCGCCAAGAATCGGCTCCCCATGCCATAAGTACGACAGTCCTAGTGGTGTACATTTGTATCGAGTGTTGTGGTGAGCCCGAACCATCTGGACCATCTTCCCGATTGCGGGATCATGCGGTGTCACGCTCGCTCTTGATCCGAGGGCCATCGAACGTGTCCATGAGTCGACCATTTCAGGCAGCACCAACAGGTCTGGCCCAAAATCCTTCAAAAAGAAGCGGTAGTCCAGAGAATCTCGCACGACGATGACCTCGTATCGCCGCCAAGATCTGTCGAATTCCACCTTGAATTCGCAGCCACAGTCGTGCCAACCTGCGAACATGTCGGGCAAGAGCCACGGCCCAAAAGACTTCAGAAAATCCAACATGCTGGATGCTCCTCGACAGTTTGGAGCATCCGTACTCACATGGAAAGCGAGACCATCTTGGCCGCTCGAAATCACCTGATGACCTTGGTCAACCCCTTTGTTCTGAAACCCCAAAAGCCCATCAACTTCAGTTTATGCAGGATCGAGATGTGCCGTCAAGACTAGATGTGCCGGTCGAAATGAATCTACTGACGAAGCCGAATGCATCGGCTTGTGGCATCTTGGAAAATCGTCAAGAGACGCTTGACATCGGCACTTTTTGCCGTAACTTCAATGCCCATGCACACACGGCGTATTGACTTTCGGTGTGGTGGGCCTACACTAAGTCGTGTGGCTGATTGGACTTCATGACGGACCAGACCCATGGGCAACGAGTATCCCGCAGTGACAATCGGGAAGCCTCGCGAGGTTCAGGGATCTTCGGAGGAATGGGTTGCTGTTGTCATTGAAGTGTCAGATGCCCGAGAATCGCGACTGAAACTCCTCTCCCGTGTATTGGATCGTTTTTCTTCGTACGTTGTATCGCTTGCGCATTTCAGTAGTCGCTTGAAGGTCGGTGAACTTGTCGAC
>JANOKO010000399.1:0-4320 GCA_031419335.1 Planctomycetota bacterium | reverse complement strand
GCCTCAGACCACCATCACGGGGGGGGGGGGGTAAACATCATCATCTCTCGAACCTCCACTTGATGCTACTGCACTTGAGGGCCACGCAACGCAGCCACATCTACCGACAACATACCGGATCAAATCGACCTGTCAATACGTCTTTTCGACAATCTGAAAAGGTCTTTCAGCGATCCGAGTGTCTCACGACAGCCGGGCACCGAGAAGATCCGTCGCAACCCACGCACAGGCGAGTCGTCGAGGAGAATTGAGGCGCAGGTAGGGGACCCACCGGGTTGTTACCGACGGGCGACATACCGCCGCCAGATGCGGGGGATCACGGGGATCATGGCCAAGGCCATGCCGGTGAACATCCCCGTGAAGTGCGCGGTGTTCGCAATCGGCCCCAAGGCTCCCAGGACACACATCCCTGCAAACAGGAGCGTATACAACACATAGTCGCGACCCATCCAGACTCCGTAGTCCGGAGCGTACCGCGACTTCATCCACAAGAACCCAAACAGGCCGAAGTCAACACCCGACATGCCTCCAAACGTCGGGCCGGAAACCGCATACTGGGCAAAGTTCGAAATCAATGCCAACACGAGAACGATCCCCAGTAACCGAAACGACCCGCTGCGTTGCTCGATGACCCGTCCATACGCCAGCGTGGCGGACATGTTGAAAAACAGGTGCATCGGACCAAAATGCAGAAAGATTGGCGAAATCCAACGGTGGATTTGTCCCTGCTTGAGCAACTCCCAGATCCCCAAAGAAACCAACTGATTGCCCTGTGGATTGACATGCCAGTCCGCCATCAGAAACTTGGCACAGGCATTATTGTCGTGGCCGACTCGGGTGACGATGGCCACCCCAATCGACAACGTGATGAGGAGGGCCGTCACGGGGATGTGCCGTTGCAGTCCGTCCCAGCGCTGTCGGAGTTGAATCTGCTGCTTGCGAGCTGCGATGTCTGCATTCAATCGCTCGGTCCGCACCGCCAGGGCATTTGCACGGGCGTCGGTATAGCGAGGGTCAGCGGGGTTCTCCTGAAATTTCGCCAGCTCCCCGCGAGACTGCAGGAGTTTGTCCTCGTCGTGAATCCACAGCACCCAGTCGGTGCCTTCTCGTTGGAGATTGGTCCGTACACCCAGCGTGTCGAGATGATCCCGAAACAGCTCCGCAGAGTCACGATTCGGCAAGGCACCAAGCCGTCGCATGTGGGGTTTCTCCGAGTCATTCTTCGTGAGTGGCGAATCTGATGTCGGGACATGATAGCAATCACACCCGCAGGATCATCGTCGGGCCGATGGGCCCACAGTCCGGCTTGATGTCCAAGTTGGGCCACAAAGAGAGTTCCTCTGCCCGCATCCCAGCCGCCCGCTTGTGATTCACGGGTGAGTTCGTGGTTTGTGGATGCCGGGCGACAAGTTATTCTCTGGGACGAGTCGATTGGCTCATGTGTGATTCGGAGTTCGGGGGTCGCTGGCCCGAGCCTGATGCCTTCCCTCACATCCCCTGTTCATCTCTTTCATGGCTCTCATCGACGAAGATTACCTGCGCATCTCCCTTCGCTCGCAGGCGTTTCGGATCAGCTTTGAAGAGCCATTCCGAGTCGTGTTTGGCTTGGCGTTGATCGGTACGGTGGTCTGGTTCTGGAGCCAGGGAGTCACACAGTATGTCATTCTGGGGCTGGTCGTTCCGGTAGTGACGGGGATCCTGTCGGCGATCGGGATCGAGTTTCTGCGAAGGCGGTACATGTTTCAGGTCGGTCCCGAAGGGCTCACCTGTTACAACTTCTGGGGATTCCAAAAGACGATCCCGTGGCAGTCCATCCAGCAGGTTCGAAGATTCCAACTGTTCGGTTTGTCCTATTTGCGCATCGAAGCGGACCAGCAGCGAAGCGACATCTGGTTGCCGTTGTTTGTGGACCGTTACAATGTCTTGGTGGACTTGGTCGGAGCGCACGTCGATGAGTACCATCCGCTGGCGATACAGTTGAAGCTGGTCAGCGGATGAGGAGTGTACTTTGCGACCAGGCACACGGGGAAGTTGACCGTCGGTAGTTGTCAGCCGAAATCGATTCCCTGCCGCTGAACTGCGCGACCGACGGTTCGAAGATGGCGAGTCCACTGGCCTTTCGAGACAACACGTCCGACCATGTCCTTGAATGATGTCTGACAACTTCCCCTCGGAAACATTTCCTGATGCTGATGACTCCTGGCGACAACCCGTTCCCACCGAATCTCGATCACGTGGACAACCCGCTCTCGATTCATGACCACCTGATGCGGAGGGCGATTGAGTTGGGGATGATGGCTTACGATCAGGAGGAAGTTCCGGTCGGGGCGATCGTCGTCTGTGAAGGGCGGATCATCGGCGAGGGATACAACCAGCGAGAGACCTTGAAAGACCCGACTGCTCATGCCGAGATGCTGGCGATTACCCAGGCCGCCGCCGCTCTGTCCTCATGGCGGCTGCTGGAGTGTACGCTGTATGTGACGCTCGAACCGTGTCCGATGTGTGCCGGAGCGATTGTGCAGGCTCGCATCCCCACCGTGGTCTACGGCACCACCGATCCCAAGGGGGGGGCCTGCCACACTCTCTATTCCATCACAGACGACACCCGGCTCAACCATCGCTGCCAAGTTCTGGGGGGAGTGCTGCGAGAGGACTGCCAATTCATGTTGCAGCAGTTCTTTGCGGAGCAACGGGCGAAGGGGAAAAAGTAGACTAGGACCTCCTCATGTGCGTTAAGCGCAGACAGCTGGTGTTCCTGGCCTGGGACGAGTTCAAAGTTGTCGTGCCCTCACCGGATGAAGGTGACGCCCTCTCAGAAAGGATGATCCATGCACATTGCCATCGTCACGGCCGGAGGGGCTGGAATGTTCTGCGGCTCCTGCATGCAGGACAACACCTGGGCACGCGGACTGATCTCGACCGGAACACGGGTCACTCTAATCCCGACCTACACGCCGATTCGCGTCGATGAGCCAAACCAGAGCCAGTCCCGCGTCTTTTTCGGTGGAATCAATGTTTTCTTGACGGCCAAGTCCCGAATCTGGGCAGGTCTGCCCCGCTGGTCGAAGTCCTGGCTTGATCGTCCCTGGCTCATTCGCCAGATGACTCGATTCGGAGTCAGTCATGACGCGGCAAAGCTCGGGGATCTCACCCTCATGATGCTGGCGGGGGCAGAAGGCCCCATCCGCCAAGCCGGGGAAGAGTTAGCCAGATACATCGGACGAGAGTTGAGGCCGGACATCGTGGTCTTCAGCAACGCGCTACTCAGTGGGTGCCTGCCACAAATCCAGGCGGAGTACAATGGCCCGGTCGTTTGTCTCCTCCAAGGCGACGATGTCTTCCTCGACGCACTCCCGGATTCTCACCGCAGCCGCGCGATCGCAGCTGTCTCGCAGCGGGCCTGCGGCTTCGATGGGTTCCTGACGCATACTCGGTTTTATCGAGACCGAATGGCACAGATGTTAAACCTTCCGATCGATCGATTTGAGACGATCCCACTCTCGATCGATCTGGAGCCACATATCGGGAAACCAGGTGAGCGAACAGGCCAGCCGTTCACGGTTGGGTACTTCGCTCGCTTGGCTCCGGAGAAAGGACTGCATCACGTCCTGGAGGCATTCACCAGACTGCATGCGAAGCATCCGGAGGCTCGACTCCGGATCGGTGGCTACGAACCGGCTCAACACCGCAGCTACCTCATCGAGCAACGGCAGCGAGCAGCGATCCTGGGGCACGCCGTCGAATTCATGGGTAGCCCGGAGACGATCGAGGAGAAAGTCGCCTTTTATCGGTCGATCGACGTGTTGTCAGTGCCCACCGACTTTGACGAGCCCAAAGGGTTGCCGGTATTGGAAGCCTGGGCGAATGGAGTCCCGGTCGTCCAACCCGCCGTGGGAGCATTCCTGGAATTGATCGGAACAGACGGAGTCGGGGGGCTGTTGGTTCCGCATCGCGACCCGCAGTCTCTGGCAGCGGCTTGGTCGAATCTCTTGCAAAACAGTTCCGTCCGCCTGCAACTCGCCCAGTCGGGATACAACCGGGTCCGGGAGCGACATTCCCATTCCACAGCGGCGAGGTCCACGTTGCTCGCAATGGAGCGTATTCGCAGATAAGAACCTGGCACGTCATAACGCACTCCGCGCCGAAGCCGACAAAGTCGCAGGACACTCCGAGTCCGGTGGTTCATCGTCCGCATTGCGGGGCACACACTCACCGAGAAACCGAGTGATCTTTTCCAAACACTAGAGCACTTTCACAATTCCTCTTCAGTGCCCCTTCTGATCACCCGTACCCACATTTCCTGAAGAAGTTCACGCAGTG
>JANOKO010000398.1:0-1913 GCA_031419335.1 Planctomycetota bacterium | reverse complement strand
GTAGACTAGCGAGTAGAGGACATCGACCTTGGTCCGCAGGTGCAGCATCACGGCGTATCCGTTGCCGGTCCGCTCGCTGAAGTATTTGGTGCCATCAATCGGGTCCAGAGCGATGGTGTATTCACTTGACGGATCAAAGGCCCCGATGTCGCCGTTGGCCTCTTCGGCTTCGACGCGGCAGCGGTGGAAAATCGGGTCAGCATCCCGCAGACCGCAGACCAGCAACTCCTGCACTGTCAGGTCGGCCAGGGTCAGGGCATCCGTGTTCGAACTGCCACTCGATTTGCCTTCCAACTGGATGTTGAACTTCCGCAGCTGCTTCGCGATGGCTCCAGCCCAGCGAAGTAGCGGCGGTGCCTGCTGCCGTAAGGCGAGAATCAATTCGGATTCGAACAAGGCGCGGGACATGGTGGAAGATCCTGGGTCGGAGTCCGTCTCTGCTGGCGGTCGCGGAGAGTTTACTGGGAGTGGGAGTTGCTCCGCGAGAGAACGCCGGATGAGTCGAGATTCTTTTCAGAGTGCTCTCCCCCGCTTAGCCTCGGGCCCACAGTCCCAGGACTCTGCGAAAAACCGCCGTGTCCACGTCGCGTGCCCGTGTTCCCGGTCGGCCACAGCGTGGACAGAACAGCATCCCTGCCAAAGGGATTCCAAGACGGAACCATGGAACGGGGCGATTCCTCTTGACAGGGGTGGTGGCAGGTCTAGACTGAACAACAGGAAATACCAGCGGAGTGGCAAGTGGCATTCGTGCCAGTTGTTCCCACTGTAACGACAGTGCATGCTTCATGAGTCGTAGGAACGACTCGATTTCTGCTGGAGACCACCTCTCGAAGTCCCGAAAGAGAGGATGTGGTGTGGAGCGTATGGATTGCGCCATCGAGTTTCTTGCGACCTCCCGTCGTGGGAACTCCCGATTTTGAACCTCTGAGTCACCCCGTCGAGGTGACTCGCTCACTCCCATCTCGTTCTGCAAGTTGTCCCAAAGGCGGAATCCCATGGCTGCTACCCCTTCCAGTAAGCCCGGTGCCGTTCACTTCTGGCTGATTTTCTTTGTGATGGCGACGCTGATTCTGCTCGTGACGACGATCATGTATGCCAAGAGCTATGGGGAGGCCCTGGCGCTGACCAAAACCGCCCAGGCGGCAGAGGCGACCACGAAATCAGGCCTGAATAATACGTTGGCCGATGTCGAGGCTCTTAAGGCCATGCTGGGGCATAACCAAGCCGATGTCGGCGTGGGAAACCCCGCTCCTGCGAATACGGTTCGCGCTGCCGTCGCTGCTGATATGACGACCTATGGCATGAATCTCTCCCAACCCACGGTGACGGCCACGCTCGCCGCGATGAGTACTCGGATTGGCACTCTGGACGCCGAGAACCTCCAACTCAAAGCCAGCCTGCAATCGGAAAAAGACGCGTTCCTGGCCGCGTTGACCGGCAAGACCAATGAAGTGGGTGTCTACTCGACCGACAAAGAGAAGTCCGAAGCGGATCTCACGAAGCTGGTCAAGGAACGTGATGAACTCGTCCGTCAAAAGGATGCTGAAATTGCCAAATGGCAGCAGTCATACCGCACAGAGCAGGTCGAAAAGGAACAAATTCGCGATGAACTGGCCCGTCTGACCAAAGAGTTGTCCGAGCGAATCAATAATCTGAACAAGATCGTCGACTTCCAGCGGCAGCAGTTGGAAGATTTGCAGAACTTGAGCTTTGACGTACCGGATGGCAAAGTCACAAACGTAGACAACACCAGTGGCACGGTGTGGCTGAACTTGGGTCGGAAAGATGGTCTGCGTCCCCAGGTCACCTTCAGCATCTACAGTAAGTCCAACAAGGGAATCGCCCGAGGACCGGAAGATGTGAAGGCCAAGATCGAGGTGGTGGAGGTGCGAGACACCTCGTCGATCGCCCGC
>JANOKO010000397.1:0-2077 GCA_031419335.1 Planctomycetota bacterium | reverse complement strand
GCTTTGTTGCCGATGCCTTTGGTGAGGTGTGTGATCGCCAGGATCGCAATCCGGCGGTGGCTGGCCAGAGAGGCCAGCGGAGCGAGCATCGACCGGACCTCGGCATTGTTGTGGGTGTCGACCTTGCCGCAGTAGGCACTGATCGGATCGATCACCACCAATCGAGTATCCGGGTTCTCATCCAGTAGCCGCTCCAAGTGGGGGAGATCAACCTCCAGGCTGAAGCTGCGCTGGTAACGTTGCTTCTCGGACTGGCCTTCCACTCCTTCGACCGACAGGATCTGCGTGGTGTCGGCGTTGGCCGCATCGAGCCGGGGAGCGATGGTGTCTTCGAGATCATCTTCCGAGTTGAACATGATCACGGTCCCCACCGGTTGCAGAATCAGCGAACTGTCCGGCCAGCTACCTCCACGGGAGACGCGGGCGGCGATGTCGATACTGACCATCGACTTCCCCAGTCCCGGATCACCGGCCAACAGCGTCAGCTTGCCGAGCGGAATACGTCCCGGCCACAGCCACTCCAGTTTCGTTCGCGGAACCTCCGAGACCCGGCGGACGATCAGCGATGACACCGGTGTGACTTTCGACTTGGCCGCCGGGGCTGGGAGTGCTGCGGGCAGTTCACTTGCGATGATCAACTCAGGTTGCAGCGGTGGGAGTTTCATGAGGATTCCGGACAGGTTCACATCGGTCGGTTCCACGATCGGTCCGCCGTATCCTTCGGCTCGCAGGGCCGATGCCGCAGAGTTGAAATCACCAGCATGCTCCAGCAGCGCGTAGACCGCAAACGGTGAATACGGCGTGCCGGGTTCGAACGGAGCCGCGTTCGAGGAGAACACGTAGAACACCCGATCCTTGAGCGTGGCGCTCCAGCTGTCGGTCTTCCCCGGTCGCCGCCAGTACTCGTTGGCCCCATTACGCACGAGCGTCCAGCCATGCTTTTGCAGCAAGGCGGCGACATCACCTCGCTCGTTGAAGTCATCACCCGGTCGACCCGAGGGAGCTTCGGCACTGACCGGTGCGGGTTCAGGCTGCGGGAAGTACTCATTCAGTTCCCAGGCCGTTTGCAGCAGGAACTCCCGTTCGTCACTGGTCAGTGTCGGGACCGCTTCGAACTGCTTCTGCTGCAGTTCATATCCCGGCGTCGGATGACACAGGAACAGGCCCCCTTCACCACGGGTCTCGATCAGCGTCAAGATGACGAACCACTCGCCGTCCTGAAACCTCGGTTTGTACACCTTCCCCGAGATCGTCACCGGAGATCCATCGGGGACCACCTGCTTTCGCTGCGCCAGCTTCATGCTGCGACAGACCCGATCCTCACAGCGGTAGACGACGTGAAAGCCACCCGATTGAGTTCTTTCGATCACCAGCCGACCCGCCAATTCCGGGTTCTGTGATGTCACGCGCTCATGCCACGTCCAGAACAGTTCTCCCTCAGCATCGAAGTCCAGGATCTCCAGGTTCCCCGAGACCTGACCAGTGACAATGCAGATCCCCGGACTCGAGCGGAACCAGCGCTCCAGATCCCGCGAATCCGGCAGCTGTTGCTGGGCCCGCTTCCAGTGCGCCACTGTCGGTCGCTTCTCCCGCACATGTGCAGGCAGCACACACAGCCCCGCCGCACGATACGACTCCGCCACCGACCGCAAATCGTGCAGCGGCTCGCTGGCGGGCACAGATTCCGGAACCTCAGCGCGAGGCTCCTCGACGTTCAACAATGTGGACAACTCAGTCTCCTGATTGGAACACGAGAATTCGAGACCGCTCACCATGAGCAGCCCCAGCGAATTACCAGACAAATACTCCATAGATCGGGACGGAGTGTTCCCGAGGAACGGGGCACGCCTCCCATGAAACTCGACTTACGACGCGGAAATCAGCGGCAATTCAGCGGATTGGTCTGGCTCCCAGACCGGATACTTCCATCGCAGGGTTCGGGGCGGGACTGGCGGCCATCCACGGGCCGAAGCGTCTAACCGCACACACCCGGATTCTGGCTGCGGCTGCAATTCCAGATACGTGTCGACGACGCCTGCCAGAGAACTCATATCCTCGCGAGCCAGGCTGTCCTTCG
>JANOKO010000396.1:0-1597 GCA_031419335.1 Planctomycetota bacterium | reverse complement strand
ATCGGCTGTCGCACTGGTCGAGCTCGAAAGTGTCGAATGGACGGTCAAATCGGCGAAGCCCCCCTTGCCCGTCAAAGCCACAGCTCGCGGGGTGGAAATCCCCCAAGGACAAATCTACATGGGCAGCCTGTCCCAGGCTCCGAGCGGCATTGGCTTTGTGATGTACACCAGCCACCCGTTGGAAGTCGGCGAAGAGGGATTGCCTCTCTCTGAACCGTGAACCCGCTTTTGGCTGGAGACCCTCGATCTTAAGAACGGGAGTCAACAACCCAGCATTCCGTTGCCTGCACTCTCAGTACTCATGAGCGTGAGCGCGAACGGCACACGCATCTGTACGCAGAACGCCGACGGACTGGACCGACTCGACCTGTGGGCCGTGCGAGATGGATCGAATCAAGGGAGTCTGGCTCCCTATCACGACGCTGAAGTCGGGCCGGATCAGCGGGTGAGATCTGCGGAATTCCTGGACGACTTTAGCCTGTTGACCACTGCATCTGGGCGGATGACGCTGTGGGACACCGTACTCCACAAAGCCCTCTATGAAGTGGAGATCGCTGACTTGCGGCCTGAACTGTCCCCGGCACGCGATTATGTGGTTGTGAGCGATGCGGGGCGACGATCGCTGTACTTCCTGGAAGCGAAAACCGGCAAGTCCGCCGGCTCAATCGCCCTGTCCGACCTGCCTGGAGACTTGGCAGCCGCGTCGGCGTTTCATCCCGCGGGGCGGTTCTTTGCCGCCCTCACGCAGCGGATTGACGGCGGCGAACTCCGGGTCGTCGATCTGAATGATGGTGAGACCAAGACGCAGTTCCCGCTGCCCATCTCCGGTCAAATCCTCCAGTGGGTCGGATCTGACTTTGTCCTCATCGATGGCAGTTCCCTGGTTTGTATCAGCCGCCAATGTGTCGTTTGGACCTATTCATTACCGGTCGGCATGCACCTGCGGGACAGTCCGGATCATCGCCATTGGTACATCGCAGCCGATCCCTCGCGCTCCAATGTCTACAGCGTGCGGGGGGTCGACATGCCGGATCCAGCGGTCGTGGAACGCATCGGCGCTGCGAACCCCCATGGGTCGACTCTGCTCCAGCCGGGACAAGCCATCGAACTGGATGTGCAGATCACGGATCCCGCTGGAGAAACCGGCTTTGCGACCAAGATCAAAAATATTCTGACCGATCGTTACCAGGGCGCGCGGATCAAAGTGATCTCTGGTGCTCCGGTCACACTGACTGTGCGGGATTTTTCCGACTCCGGTTGGAATTTGAGCATGACACACGCGGGACAACCGATCTGGACCCATGTCGTCGAGGGTACTCACGGCCCATCCGCTCTGCTGGGATTTGAACCTCCTAAGCACGCTTTCCCCGCCGGAGCAGAACGCGGGGCCGGACAGTCCACACTCACTGTACGCGGGTCGCAGTAGCGGCGCTCGCAACAACGTTCGGCATCGGTCTGGGAAAGCCCAGGGCCGACGGAGCATCCGGGCTGGCATGCTTCCGTGGTCTCCGCTGGCGATTCCTGCCTCGCTCGATTGGCACTCCGCAAGTCACCGTGATAGTCTGGCTCACTCTCCGCATCGTGTCCCGTGATTTTT
>JANOKO010000395.1:0-3016 GCA_031419335.1 Planctomycetota bacterium | reverse complement strand
TCGTTGGCCCGCTTGGCGCGGAACAACTCGTACATGTTGTTCACATCGTTGTTGTTCTTGTCGTTCGGATCCCCGGCCTCGGCCCGCTCGAAGTCGACCTTGACCTTCTCGACACCCTTCAGCTGATAGACACCACAGTAGTCGTCAGCACTGTAGAAGGCTCCCTTCTCGCCCACGATCAGCACGCCGCTATTCGAGACCGAGTTGATGCCGTGCTTGGTGAAGACTTCCATCGGCGGCTTGTTCCCCTCGCGGTCGTACCACCAGAACGGAATGGCTGGACGATTCTTGGTCTCGGGCATCTCGAACTTGATGATCGAACTGGCCGGGAAGCTGTCGAAGTCGTGGCCGGTCGACTTGGCCTGGACCGAGATCGGGTCGCGAAGCTCGCACGAGGCGAACGGGACCGTCAGTTGATGGCAAGCCATATCGCCGAGGGCTCCCGTGCCGAAGTCCCACCAACCACGGTGCTGGAAGTCGTGGTAGATCCCCGGATAGAACTCACGGGTCGGAGCGACGCCGATCCAGCTCTTCCAGTCGAGGTTATCGAGTCCCTTGGCGATCTCTTCCTTCTTCTTGGCGATCAGCTTCTCGGCGTTCTCAGGACTTTCTTTCTTCGCTTCTGCGGAGAACCGTTCCAGCGTCATCCGGCGGCCAGGGCCTTGGACCCAGACCGGACGGTTCGACCAGGCATAGACCTCCTTGAGGGTTCCCAGCACGCCCGATTGAATCTGGGCGATCGCTTCTCGTGATGAATCGAGGGCTGTCCCCTGGTTCCCCATCTGGGTGCAGACCCCGGTTTCCTTGGCGACGGTGGCCAGGAGCCGGGCTTCGTAGATCGTCCGGGTCAGCGGCTTCTGCGTGTAGCAACTGATGCCCAGCCGCATACAGGCCAAGCTGATCGGACCATGCATGTGGTCCGGGGTGCTGACGGTGGCGATGTCGATCTTCTTACCGAACTTGGCCAGGACTTCACGGTAGTCGGTGAACTTCTCAGCACTCTTGAATCCGTCCGACTCGGCCCGCTTGGCCAGACGGCCACGATCGACATCACAGATCGCCAGAACATTGCCGAACTTGGAGGCGTTACCGGAGTCGCTGCTGCCCTTGCCGCCGATGCCGAAGTTGACAACGTTCAGCTTTTCGTTGGCTGAACGCTCCTGAGCCCGCAGGTCGACGGCCCCTCCGACGAAGACTGCTGCCGCGATCGCGGATGTGTTTTGAATGAACTTACGACGTGACTGGTGTCGACTCATGCGACTCTCCTGGTGGCAAACCCATGCTGAAGTTCGAGGTGGTCCCGGCAGCCGGTCTGCCGAACGCATCCAATCGTAATCATGTCACCGAAAACTTGACAGCTAGCCACTGTCGCGACGGCCCACAAGACAATGGACGGAGGCCGGGATAGGGTTGCGATCTGCGAAGGGCTCAGTCATTCTTTGACTTCCTGGGGACAACTTGAGGTTCTTCCCGTGTCCAGCGATTCGCAGCAGAGACGCCACATGACCAACGGTTTCGGCATCATTGGCACCGGCATGATTGCCCATTTCCATGCGAAGGCCATCGCCGCCATCCCCGGGGCGAAGCTGGTGGGCTGCTATGACCGGATACCCGGTCGGGCGGATCAGTTTGCAGCTGAGTACGGATGCCAGGGGTATGAGGATTTTGGAGCCTTCTTGCAGGACTCGGGAATTCAGATTGTCACGATCTGTACCCCGAGTGGGGCCCATCTGGAGCCAGCAGTCGAGGCCGCTCAAGCCGGGAAGCACATCCTGGTGGAGAAACCGCTGGAGATCACGCTGTCGCGGTGTGATGCGATCATCGACGCTTGTGCGAAGGCGGGTGTCCAACTCGGGGCCATTCTCCCCTCGCGGTTTACCGCCGCAAATATCGCTCTCAAAGCCGCCATTGATGCAGGCAGGTTTGGACGGCTGACGCTCGGTGACACGTATGTGAAGTGGTGGCGGACCCAAGACTATTACGACAGCGGCAACTGGCGCGGAACATGGAAACTCGATGGTGGCGGGGCCTATATGAACCAGGCCATTCACAATGTCGACTTGCTCTACTGGATGATGGGCGAGGTCTCCGAGGTGATCGGCATGACCGCCACATTGGCCCACGAGCGGATCGAGGTCGAAGATGTCGGAGCCGCCGTCGTCAAGTTCAAGAACG
Organism: Planctomycetota bacterium; assembly: GCA_031419335.1. Classification (GTDB taxonomy): domain Bacteria; phylum Planctomycetota; class Planctomycetia; order Planctomycetales; family Planctomycetaceae; genus TH-plancto1. The sequence goes on along the minus strand of JANOKO010000395.1, from coordinate 841 downwards.
GCGCGATCGGGACTTTGGAAGCGACGACCAGCGCGTGGCCGGGTCTCCAAAAGAAGACCGAAATCCACGGGACTCAAGGCTCGGCGATCATCGAGCAGGATGACCTTCTGCTCTGGCAATTCGAACACGAACAACCGACCGACGACGCGCTGCGGGTCGCACTCGCCCAACAGACCGGCAACACCGGCGGTGCGAGCGACCCGAAGGCGATCTCCTTCGTGGGCCACCAGAAGCAGTTCCAAGACTTCCTCCAGGCCGTCAACGCTGGCTCCCGACCTGCGATCGATGGACACCAAGGCCGCAAGAGCGTCGAGATTATTCTGGCGATCTACCAGTCGGCTTGGACCGGGCGCAAAGTGTCACTGCCGCTGGAGCGTGATCCGCAGCGTCCCGCTTAAGGCTCAGGAGTTGACAGCCTGGGGCTTGAATCCCTCCCTCCCTCCCTCTTCTTGTGAGACCCCGCATGACCACTTCCCGTCGCGACTTTTTTCGCCAGAGCGCTCTGGCCACCGGGGCCGCTGTGGTTGGCGGCTCGGCGATGCTTCAGCCGCAGGTGGTGGAAGCCGCAGACTCCCCACTGCTCCGCATCGATACCCACCAGCATCTCTGGGATCTATCGAGGCAAAAACTCCCGTGGTTGTCGGGGGCTCCTGAGATCTTGAAGCACGACTACCGCAGTCAAGAATACGCCACGGCCACAGCGGGCCGTCTCATGCGGACGGTCTATATGGAAGTCGATGTCGCCGAAGAGCAACACAACTCAGAAGCCGATTTTGTGATTGGATTCTGCCAAGACCCGCAGCATCCGATGGTCGGAGCTGTGATCGGAGGCCGACCGGCT
>JANOKO010000394.1:0-2754 GCA_031419335.1 Planctomycetota bacterium | reverse complement strand
GTTCGGACTGGGCCGGGCGGGCCTGGATGCCCCACTGCGAGGCTTCTTCCGCTTCCTTGCTCAACGGGTCGACCGAGACGATGCGGACATCCACATTGGCACCTCCGATTTTGTCGAACTGCCGCAGCAGGCCCTTGAGCTTTTTCTGAATCGGCAGGTACTCCTTCGGCACATCTTCCGAGAGATAAGCGGTTAGGGTCACGGGCCGCTTGGCGTCGATGCCCTCAATCACCTTCCGCGAGACCGGCGAGAGCGAGAACAGCCCGCCCTTCGTCAGATCGAGCCGACTCCCCATGACTGAAGTGGCATACGACAGACTGACCACCACGATGGCGATCGACAGAGCCCGGACGAAATACTGCAAACCCAGGCTGGTCCCTTCGGGGGAACCCTGCCAATGGCGACGAGCGATCATCACCGCATTCAGATACAGGAACAGAGCCGTGATCGCTCCAAAGTACACCGCGCCACCAAAAGGAATCACCCCAGTGGCGAACTGGTGCAGATAGCCCGAAACCCCCAGCGGTTCGCGAATCCCCGCTGCCTCCAGCCACGAACGCAGAGCGACCAGTTGATCGATGAACACGAACAGCGCACACATGATCGCGGCCAGGACAAACGCCACCGTCGACGAGTTCGTCAGCGAGCTGGCAAACATTCCGACCGCCAGCATCGCCGCACCCGAGAGCCAATACCCGGTGTAGGTGGCTGCCAGCGCCCCATAGTCGGGTTGCCCCAAGACCTCCAACGCGATGATCAACGGGAACGTGAAGAACAGAGCCACGGTGTAGACCATCAACACCGCCCCATACTTGCCGATCAGGATCTCAAAGTCCTTCGCTGGCAGCGTGAAGAGCAATTCGTCCGTCCCTTGCCGTCGCTCTTCCGCCCAGGCAGCCATCGTAATCGCAGGCACGATGAACAGCAGCAGCCAGTGATAGTTCTCGCTCAACCGATCGAGCGAACAATCGTTGTTCGTGAAGAACCGGCCGTCAAAGGCCAGCGCAACTGCCAGGGCCACGAACGCCGTGATGAACAGATAGCCCAGAACGCCGGTGAAGTAGCTGGCGACGTTCCGCTTGAGAACTGCGAGAATGACATGGAGCCGCATCGTGATCGTCCGTTGTCTGCGATGAGGTCAGGCTGCCTGAACCTCGATGGTGTTGCCGGTCCCCCAACGCCTGCGGGGACCACATCATGCCGCGTTTCGCTGTATTGGAACCGCTCAGGTCACGCCGCCGGTGAGTGCCCGGAAGTGGTGTTCCATTTTGTGTTCCTGGCCTTCCATCTCCACGACGTTGCCGTCGAGAATCAGTCGGCCCTAGTTAATGAGGAGTACGCGAGTACAGACCGCCTTGACCTCGGTCAGGATGTGGGTCGAGAGCAGGATCGTCTTGGTCTTGGCGAGACTCAGGATTAAGTCGCGGACCTGGAACGTCTGGTTCGGGTCGAGGCCGCTCGTCGGTTCGTCGAGGATCAACACCTTGGGGTCGTGCAGCAGGGCCTGGGCCATGCCGACCCGCTGCTTGTACCCCCGCGACAGCTTACTGATCGGCTTGCCCCACACTTCGGACAGTGAACACTTGGCAGCCACGAAATCGAGCCGCTCGGCCAGCAATCCCGCCGACATCCCGCGTGCCGCACCGCAGTACCGCAACAGCCCCTTGGGCGTCATCTCGGGGTACAGCGGGCCATTTTCCGGCAGGTATCCCACCAACTCCGCAGCTGCCATGCGGTCGGAAGAGACGTTGTGTCCGCCGATGAAGGCACTCCCCTCGCTGGGGGCCAGAAACCCGGTCAAGAGCTTCATCGTGGTTGATTTTCCAGCCCCGTTAGGACCGAGAAATGCCGCCACCTGCCCTTGGGGCATGGAAAACGTGACATCCCGCGTGGCAGCGAAATTGCCATAGAACTTGCTGAGACCCCGGGCCTCAATCATGGCAGTCGGTTCGGAACTCATAGGGCGCATCTCCAACGCAGCCAAATTGGCAGTTGCACAAGGTGGTCAATCATCTGCAGGCAACATGCGTGCCGAAACGCCACTTTCCCGCATCCCTGAAGACGCAGTTCACTGCGGTATCGTTGCGAATCTTTTACCCGGAATCGGAGTTGCGGACAAACGAGAGACCTTAACCAGTCTATTTCACCACCCAGTTCGCCACTCCGGACTCCCACCCCCCAACTACGATCGCATAGGAGTTTCAGTACGACTCACCCCAAAAATGTTTGTGGGCTGAGCACGCATTCGGAGGAGAACTCTCCTCCCCCTTGGGTTGCGACACAGGGCCGCGCTGGGTGGTCGAAGGTAAACCCCACGCGCCGCAGAATGAACCGTACCTGCGAGCGGGGCGGCGTCAGCCCCTTGTTCTGCGGCGATTCCCAGAAGCAACATCCGGCTCATGCTGACGCTCGCCTGAATGTCTCATTCCGCCCCCATTTTGTATCAATGCCACCACGCAGAACAGCCCACTCAACGATTGTCCGCAACACACGGATCAGTCACCAAGCCAAAGACACGATGACTGGCTGTACAATGCTCGATGAAGAGAGTGTTGCCTGTCGCTGCCTCATGTTTGCACAGCACTCCACTCAGTTCAGGTGGCGTCTCATTTCGTAAGCGGAACCAGACCAAGCATCCGTGGGGAGAGTCCGGAATCTGGCGAGTTCATCGCCCGTATGGTCTGACCGCGCGGCTGTGGCTAGTGCCCCGTTAAGTCTTGATTTTGGGGTACTCCACCCTCGGGAGGGCGAGGC
>JANOKO010000393.1:0-1298 GCA_031419335.1 Planctomycetota bacterium | reverse complement strand
CTGGTGGATGCGGCTCGGCAGGAGCTTCGCCCTCCCGAAGGAGGCGGACCCCAAAATCAAGCGTTGACGGGGCAATAGAGCCCCGTTAAGGCTCAGCTTTGAGGTAGAGCCAGACCCGCCGGGAGGGCGAAGCTCCTGCTGAGCCGCGAGCCAGGGGACGCGCTGTCTGGTGGATGCGGCTCGGCAGGAGCCTCGCCCTCCCGAAGGAGGCGGACCTACAAATCAAGCGTTGACGGGCTGGCCCGGCGTGCCCGATCACGGAATCCGCGTGGGCTCGGGAGGCGGCGGGGGACTCACTGCGGGCTCGGCGACCGGAGGGGGCTCCATCGGCACTGGCTTCGGCCACAGCTGGTGCGCCTTGTCGAAAAACGGCTGGGCCTCCTCGGGCTTTCCGGCATCGACTTTTTCCTGTCCCAAGGCTTGCTGTTCCAGGGCGCGTTGAACCTGAGCGGCGAATTGTTCCCCGTCCGCCTTAAGACGTTCCGCTTCCCTGCGGTGCAGGTCCGGTCGCGGGCATGTCCTGGCCTTCCGCTCATCTTGGTCTTCTAGCGTGATCGCCAGCGGAATGACGAGCACTTTCTTGAAACGCGGCAGCAACAGAAACTTCTGGTCCGGGCTGATTCGACCTTCCGGCAGAGTGTCGGGAGGGTTGTTCGCATCGGGGATCAAGGCTCCCGTCGTCGCGTTCCACACTCGTGCCGTATCTGTTACATCGTAAGCGACAATCCACTGGCCGTCCGGTGAGAACGCTACGTCGCTGACCGATTGGGTGTGACCTTGCAGTTCGATCGATGAATGCCCCGTGCGGGCGTCCCAGACCCGCGCGGTATTGTCGTATGATCCGGTGACGATCCGCATGCCGTCCGGCGAGACCCCAACGCTCGTGACTGGACCCGTGTGGCCCTGCAGTGCGACCAGCAACTGCCCCGTGCGGGCGTCCCAGACTCGCACGGTCTGGTCCCTAGATCCGCTGACGATCCGCTGGCCGTCCAGTGAGAACGCCACGCTGCTGACACCGCTCGTGTGGCCCTGCAGTTCGACCAGCGACTGCCCCGTGCGGGCATCCCAGACCCGCGCGGTGTCGTCATTGGATCCGGTCGCGATTCGCTGGCCGTCCGGAGAGAATGCCACGCTGGTGACACCGCGCGTGTGGCCCAGCAATTCGACCAGCGACTTCCCCGTGCGGGCGTCCCAGACCCGCGCGGTATTGTCATGCGACCCGCTGACGATCCGCTGGCCGTCCGGTGAAGATGCCACGCTGGTGACACCACTCGTGTGACCGTACAGCGAGAACAAAC
>JANOKO010000392.1:0-2119 GCA_031419335.1 Planctomycetota bacterium | reverse complement strand
GTTCGTCCCCCGCGAGCGATCTGACCCAGGGTGCGCGACCTTTGGTCGCGACCCTGGGCTGTGATGTGTCGACCCCTTCGGGGTGTAGAGGTCGGCTTGATAAGGAGTGGTTCCTGGATGACGGTTGATGGCTGAGTGCTTCCCCATTGGTTGCGGCTACGCCGCGCTGTGTTCATCTGCGGCACACAAACTGTGCGGTATGAGGCACTGTGGTGAATTTCTGCCGCTGCCGACTTTCCTGATGCACGCACGCATGCCATGACTCCCGGCTGGAGGTCACCTGCCAGACGCCTGATCGCTATTTTTCGGATTGGCCAAAGTTCTGCGCGACCTGTACCAGCGTCCGCAGCATGGCTCCGGTGGCTCCCCCGTCGCGATGCGGCTTGGAGGATTCCGCGAACGCTGGCCCCGCGATATCCAAATGTACCCACGGTTTGCCATCCACAAACTTCTCCAGGAACTTGGCCGCCGTGATCGCACCACCCCAGCGAGTGCCGATGTTTTTGACAGCAGCTGTGTCACACTTGAGTTGTTCCGCAAAGGACTCGAACATCGGCATCTGCCAGGCATCCTCACCAGCGGTACTCGCGGCGGACATCAGAGAATCGCACCAGTTCTGCTCGTTGGTGAAGACTCCGGTCACGTCTTCGCCGAGCGCCACGACGCAAGCTCCGGTCAGTGTCGCCAGATCGATAATCCGGTCGACCCCTTGATCGACGACATACGAAAGGATATCCGCGAGGACTAAACGCCCTTCGGCGTCGGTGTTCATGATCTCAATCGTGGTGCCGTTCCGCGCGGTCAGGATTTCGCCCAGCATGAAAGCGGACCCGCTCGGCATGTTCTCGACAAGACCAGCAGCCATCAGGACATTGACCGGCAACTCCATCCGAGCAATGGCCGTGATCGCTCCCAAGGCCGTGGCCGCCCCCGCCATGTCGCACTTCATCGTCTTCATGGAGTCCGATGGCTTCAGCGACAGCCCGCCGCTGTCAAAGGTCACTCCCTTGCCGACGAGGCACAACCAGGGCTGATCGGCCCCGGCTCCTGCATATCGCAAGAGGACCACGCGGGGAGGCCGGACACTGCCGCGCGACACGCCCAGTAGTGAACCCATGCGTTCGGATCGAATGCGAGGTTCGTCCATAATCTCACAAGCGATTCCGAACCGGTCGGCTTCTTGCTTCGCGCGGTGGGCGAAGGTCTCCGGGTAGAGCTCACCGGGGTGACGGTTGACCAGCTCGCGCGTGAGGTTGGTGGCCTCGCCGAGGATGCGCCCCCTTGTCACTCCACGTTCCGCATCCGGACGTTGAGCGGCATCGACAAGCAGCGTCACCTCGGCGAATTCGAAGCGGTCGGCTTCAGCTTTATAGAGTCCTTGACCGTAGCAGCCGACGGTGAACGTCGTCGCCACAGATGTCGCCACGATCTCTGCCGACAGTCCGCACAGCGGTCCGGGCGGGAGCATAACTGCGACGGAGATGGCGGCCTTGGTTGAAAGTTTTCGGCTGACTGTCAGCAGTGCTTTGTCCAGCTTCGCGAGTGTGAGCGTCGCCGAATCCCCTAGCCCCAGCACGCAGATTCTCTCCGCAGCAATCCCGGGGGCTCTGAGAATTTCAACCGTCTCGGCCAGTTTCCCGGTGATGTCCCCTCGGGTCTGGAGTTCACGGATCGCCCCTTGCGTCGCTTGATCGACAGCACTGGCCCCCGCTGCGAGATCGCACTTCTCCCAGACTCCGACCACCAACCAATGACCAGCCACTGAGGACGCGGACGCTGTCGACACAACCCAGTTCATACGACTCTCCGGAGGCACATCAGTGGTCACATGCCAAGACCGTGTGAGCAGCAGTGATTGCGCTCAGCATCGCCTGGAGTGTAACTGGGAGTGCGTCCGGAGTCAGCAGTTCCGCTATTGAATCAGATACGCCTGGCCCCGGAAGTTCACGAGGAGTTCCTCGTCGTCGGCTTGCTGGGTCATGATCTGGTTGTCATCGGCACTGTTCTTCGCCACGAGGTCGAAGTACTCCTTGGTGTACCGCTGGATCGTGACGATCTTCGCCTTGTCCTTCTCGGTGTCGAGGTCAGCGGTGTCGGGAGTCACGACCCGCTTGCCGCG
>JANOKO010000391.1:0-2531 GCA_031419335.1 Planctomycetota bacterium | reverse complement strand
CCCCATAGCCATGTCCTCCCCGAATGTCACGCAGACAGTGGGGAGAGGGGGCAGAAACACGCCACTGCCTACTGTTCTGATGCACACACAGCGGTGGACGTAAGTCCGCCGTGTTGCTCGGCGCACTCGTGCTGAATCGATCTCGTGTTGGCAGATCGCGTCGCCCTGGCACGGCGGACTTACGTCCGCCGCTCGCTGTCGGTGGTGACCATCGTCCGCAACATCTCAATCGTCTCAACGAAGTCCGGAGGCAGGGAGCTGTGGAACTCCATCCACAGCCCGGTGATGGGATGGGCGAAGGCGAGACGGCAGGCGTGGAGGGCGTGGCGGCCAATCGGGAGACCGGTGTCCATTGGCCCAGGGTCGGGCTCCTCTTCGTCGGGATCATCCGGGTTCGGGAGGAACTTGGGGCGCAGGGGATGAAACTGACCGTGAGCCCTGTAGAACTCGTCGCCGATCAGCGGGTGGCCGATGTGGGCGAAGTGAACGCGAATCTGGTGATTGCGTCCTGTCAGTGGAGTGGCCTTGACGAGCGTGTGTTGCGGGAAGCGCTCGATGACCTCGTAATTAGTCTGTGAAGGGCGCGGCTCGCGGGCATCGCCTCGGCAGGACATGAGGACGTGTCTCCCGGTGGCAGCGCGACCGATGGCGAACTTGAGGCTCCCAGTGTCTGAGATGATGACTCCTTCGGTGAGAGCGAGGTAACTCTTCGACACGCGACCGGCCTCGAACCCCATCGAGAGGTTGCGGTGCGAAAGGTGAGTCAGCCCGATAACCATTAGTCCGCTCGTCTGTCGATCAAGCCGATGCACAATGCCGGGGCGCAGCAAGCCCTTGAGCGGAGTCCGTTGATCGACGTGGGTCTGCAACACGTTGGCCAGACTATTGATCTGGTACTCGCCGGTGGGGTGCGCAATCAACCCGGCGGGCTTGTCGACCACCAGCATCCACGGGTCGGCGTACACGATCGGCACCTCGGTGGGGTCGGACTCCAGCACGCGGTCGGGCGGCTCGATCAACTGCACACGGACGGTTTGCCCGGCGTAGACCCGCTGGGCTTCGTCGGCCTGAATATGGTCGACATGGACCAGCCCCGCGCGGACGACGCGCATCAAACGCCACGCCGAATGATTGCGCAAGTGGCGTGATAGAAAGGTGTCAATGCGGGTGCCGTGTAGGGTTTCGTCCACCTGAAACTCGAAGCGCGGTGGGGATGTTTCGGCACGCACGACGACCTGCTTCTCTTCGGACCGATGAGACCCGTGTGAATCAATCGCAGCCTGACTCCTCTCCGTGGGATCCGGGCTCACGCGCACTCTCTGCGATTCGACTGGAGCCGTTCTCACTCGGCGGCTGCGTCTTCTCCCTGCACGTACGTTTGCCCTCGGTAGTACGGCGACCAGACCAGATACAGCAGCGCCGTGACCAGCATGCAGCCAGTGAAGAACCAATAGTAGTTCGGGCCTTCGAACATCTTCTGGCCGCTGGGGGGCAGCAGCGTAATCCCTTTATTCATTCCTGCGGTCATCAAATTCCCTAGCGAGATCGACAGCAGGAACAGCCCCATGATCAGCGACTTCATCTTGGGAGGAGCCTGCGTGTAACTGAACTCCAAAGCGGTTCCGTAGCAGATGACTTCCGCCGCGGTCAGGACCACATAGGCGGCAATCTGCCACCAGGCATGCACTTTGTGCCCCGCGACCAGCCAATGTTCAAACACGGCAGTCATGGCAAATGCCACCGCAATCAGGAACAGTCCAGTGCCGATCTTGCGTAAAGGCGTTGCCGACTTCCCGAAGAACGGGAAAATGACAAACGTAAATAGCGGAATCATCGACATCACGAAGATCGCGTTCACCGACTGGATCTGACTGGCTACGACGGTAATCTCTCCAAGGAAAGGCACGGTGAAGGCACGATTCATTCGCTCGGCCTGCTCGATCCATCGAGAGGCGGTTTGATCGTAGAGGGCGAAGAAGACCGAAATAAACAGGAAGAGCGGGATGAGACCGCCGAGTGCGCGCAGGCCATCTTTGGAGAAGGTCTCGTCGATGGATGCAGAACCTCCCGGCGGAATGTGCGCGTACCTGCGGCGGCCAATCCAGAACAGCAGTGTCGCGAAACCCATAAATATGCCTGGAATCCCGAATGCCCATCCTGGGCCAAATCGAAGGTTGCCCCCACCGTCCTTTGCGGTGAGTAGCCAGGGACACAGTATCTGGGAGAAAAAGGCCCCGAAGTTGATTGAGAAGTAGAACCAGCCGAACACCTTTTGCAGCAGATCCTTGTTCGTCGGGCCGAACTGGTCCCCGACATGCGCCGAGACACACGGCTTGATTCCTCCCGACCCCAGCGCGATGAGAAACAGCCCGCTGCCTAGCAGGATCTTCGGGTCGATCCCCGTGTGGGCATCGAGAAACGCCAGCACGAGATGACCAGCACAATAGACCATCGACAGCGACATGATCGTCAAGTACTTGCCGAAGAACACATCGGCCACAATCGCCCCAAGGATCGGGAAGAAGTAGTTC
>JANOKO010000390.1:0-2600 GCA_031419335.1 Planctomycetota bacterium | reverse complement strand
GACACCGCCAAGTCATCTTTGGGAACCCTGAGTTATCGGAATCCTGTTGCAGTTCAATCCAGCGGCAGGGCTTTCCATGATGGGTCGCCTGACCGACCGATCGAGCGGTCCAGGTCGCGCTGATTTCCTGCCCCGCCAACTTGATCGAAACCTGATAGTTTGCCGAGATCCCATCTTGAGGCAGGGTTTGCACGCAGCCACCGGGGACTGGCGGTTTGTCCACGAGAGCGAGGAGACCACACAAAGTCAGCATGAGGCGTGAAATCATGACCAGTTCCTGACAGGAGGGGATAGAGCGAACACCAGCATACGCAGTTATCGTACGACCGCAACCGACATCCTGCGCTCCCACGCAGCCATTAAATTGCGCCGCAACCAGGGAGGCCAGCGGGAATCAGATCAGACCAGTCTTCTTGAGTCATCGCGACTGCCATCCTCCGCCAATAACGGAAGAGCCTGTGGGACTCGGTCGACCACGTTGCCTTCGCGTGGGCTTCGATCCCGATGCTGCTTTTGGACACGCGATCACAATTGCACACTCCCGCTCGTCTGGCATCAGGGGTACACTGCTCGTCGACCACTCTCCCCATACGGGACACGGATGCCATGTCGGTCCTCACGGAAACTGCCCCGCGAATTCAACAACTCTCCACCAGCGTGATCAACAAGATCGCAGCTGGGGAGGTGATTGAGCGTCCGGCGAGTGTGATTAAGGAGTTGTTGGAGAACTCCATCGACGCCCTGGCGACTCGGATTGAGGTCGAGATCCAGCGCGGGGGAGCAGACCTGATCCGCATTGTCGATGACGGCGAAGGCATCCACCCAGACGACCTCCCCTTGGCCATCGCAGCCCATGCGACGAGCAAGCTGAGGAGTGCGGATGACTTGTTTCATGTGCGGTCGATGGGGTTCCGTGGCGAGGCCCTGGCCTCGATCGCCGAGATCTCACGGCTGCGAATTCGCTCGCGGCAGGCTGACACGGACATCGGCACCGAACTTGTCGTCGAGGGCGGCAACAGCCAGCCACTGGCCCCCTGCGGCTGTCCGGTGGGCACGTCGATCGAGGTTCGCGAGCTGTTTTATACGACGCCAGTGCGGCGGAAGTTCCTCAAGAACGCCTCGACCGAATTCGGCCACATCTCGGAGCAGTTCACCCGCATCGCGCTGGCGAACCCGAACCTGCATCTGACTCTCAAGCACAACGACCGCGTGGTCTACGACCTCCCCGCGACCCAGAATCTGCAAGAGCGGTTGGAGCTGTTCTATGGGGCGGAGCTGGCAGCAGATCTGATCCCAGTCGAGATGCACCGCGATGGCAACCGCGTGTGGGGGTTCGTCGGCCACCCCAAGCAATCGCGGACGACGCGCAAGCACCAGTATCTGTTCCTCAATGGCCGTTGGATTCAGGACCGCTCGCTGCAACATGCCCTCAACGAGGGGTATCGCGGGCTGTTGATGGTCGGGCGGCAACCGGTGGCGTTTCTGTTCCTGGAAGTGCCGCCCGACAGCGTCGATGTGAACGTCCATCCGACCAAGTCCGAAGTGCGGTTCCTCGACCCCAGTGCCCTGTTCCGGCTGGTCCTCTCTTCGATCCGCTCCAAGTTCCTGGGCATGGACCTGGGTGGTGTCCTGGATGCCAATCGCCTCGTCCCCGGACAGCTCGGCAGCTCCCTCGAACAGGCCCCCGTCCACGACCTCAGCTTCGACGAGCGTGAGGCAAGTGGGGCTGTGGCTCCGCAGTGGAGAGCCGAGGAAGAGTTGTCGAACTGGGCCCAAACTCAACTGTCGGAGTGGAGGCCGTCAACCGACAGGCCAACCCCGATCGAGAACAGCTATGCCTTGCGAGCGGAGTCGTCGCCGTCCTTCCCCGAGGAGCCGCACGCCGATCAAGACCTCCCGGCGACCGACATCACCGGCGGGCTGAACCCGTGGCTGGATCGCGCGTCCCTCCCGCAGCCGACCTCCCAGTTCCGCCCCTTCCCCGGCGGACCGGCCCCCATCGCCAGCCGCATCCTTGCTGCCCCCGCACCCGCTGCGGCTGCCACTCCCGCAGCCACACTGCGAGCGGCTGAACTCCCCACCACCGGAGCTGCGTGCGAAGTCCGGGCGATGCAGGTCCACGACTGCTACCTCGTCATCGAGACCCCCGATGGCGTCCACATCATCGACCAGCACGCCCTCCACGAACGGATCATGTACGAACAGCTGCGTCGGCGGATTCTCGGCGGCAGTGCCGAGGTCCAGCGGCTGTTGGTGCCGATTCCAATCGAGCTGACGCCGCACGAAGCTGCGATCGCCCTCGACAACACCGAACTGCTGGCCGAACTCGGCCTGCTGGTCCAAGACTTCGGCGGGAACACGGTGGCACTCAGCGGACTCCCCCGGCTGAGTCGCCGTGCGGACCCCACCGACCTGCTCAAATCCGTGATCGAAAAAATCGACTCCCAGAACGAGCAGCTGACCCGCCGCGATTTGCTCGACAGCCTGCTGCACATGATGGCCTGCAAGTCGGCCATCAAGGCGGGCCAGCGGCTCTCGCAGGAAGAGATCACAGCTCTCCTCGACCAGCGGCACCTGTGCGACGACCACCACCACTGTCC
>JANOKO010000389.1:0-20612 GCA_031419335.1 Planctomycetota bacterium | reverse complement strand
CAGTCGCTCACCGGAATCGATCGAGGCCGAGGTCCGCCGCCTGATCGATCACGGGCACAAAGAGATAGTGATCACCGGCATTCATGTTGGCCACTACGGTGTCGACACGACGCGCGGTAAGACGGGGCTGCCGCCGTTTCGGCTGTGGCACCTGTTTCGAAAGCTCGACCGCATTCCGGGGAATTGGCGGATGCGACTCTCCAGCATTGAAGCAAACGAGGTCGACGAAGAGTTCTTTAAGGCAGCTGCTGAATGTGAACATTTGTGCCCACAGTTTCATCCGGCATTGCAGAGTGGGTCGGATGGTGTGCTGACCCGCATGCGGCGGCGGTATCGGGTGGAGAAGTATTTAGAGAAGCTCGACCGAATTCGCCAGATTCTGCCGAATGTTGCTTTCTCAACCGATGTGATTGTTGGGTTTCCCGGCGAAACCGAAGCGGAGTTCGCAGAGACGGTCCAGACCTGCCGCCGGGCCGGTTTTATGAAGATGCACATCTTCCCGTTCAGCCCCCGACGGGGGACTCCGGCGGCGGACTACCCGGACCAAGTGCCTCCCGAAGTTCGCAAACAGCGATGCCAGGAACTCGCCAGAGTGGAACACTCCTTGGCGAGAGATTACCATGCAAGGTTCATCGGTGAGCCGCTGGAGGTACTCATCGAAGGACTGGTGGTGAACCGACCCGGTTGGGTTCACGGGACTGATCGTCATTATATGCCGGTCCAACTCCCGGGGCATTCCGGAGATGTCGGCACGCTGCGAGTGTGCCTAGGAGTCGAAATCTGCGAGCGTTTTTTGCGAGCCATGTGATGCCCGAGACCTTGCCATTTCAATCCACCTTTTTCACCGTCGAACAATGCGGTACGGTCGCTGTCGTCACCGTGAACCGGGTTCAATTGACAGATGAGGACAATCTGGAGCAGTTCGGGCAAGACTTTCATTTACTGATCGAGAAGCTGGAGTCCTCCAAGCTGATTCTGAAGCTGGGTGTGGTCCGCTACATGACAAGTTCAGCCATTGGAAAGCTGATCACGTTGCACCGCAGAGTCAACCGCTCAGGCGGGGCGCTGGTTCTGTGTGAGTTGACGCGGGATGTTCAGGCGACTTTGGAAGCCGCGAAGCTTTTGACCTATTTCACCTGTTGTCAGGATATGGACTCGGCTTTGGTGATGTTTGAGTCTTAATGCTGGTGTGGCTGGTGATCCGTGACCAATCAGTACCCATAGCGCGGGTTGTGGGGATCGAAATCGATGTCGGCCAGCGAGAGGTTGGCTCGGATGTTCTGGAACAGATAGTCCTCAACCAAGACCGGCTTTTGTCCACGACGAGTCGGGAATGCGTATTGCTGCACTCGCACCGGCAGCTTACTGGCAGCGTCCATGTAAAGCCGAGTCGTTTGGTAAGAATTCGCACCGACCGGCTGGGCGAGAATCGCTTCGATCGTTTGACAGGACTGGTCACCCATCTTCGCGTTCGGGAAGTGGTTGACCGTCATCCCCGAGACGTTTTTCTGAGCGTACTCCAGCCACTGCCCCATCACGGTCTCGACCAGTTTCAGCATGCCTGCCTGAGTGATGGGATGGCGGTTGCCATCCATGGCTGTCGATGAGGTGGGGTCCAGTGAGAGTGTTCCGACTAGCGCAGCGAGCCCGGTATCGTGGACGACGACCTGGTTGTTGTTCTGGCCCGTGACGTAGATGGCCTCTCGACCCGCATGCGGGTCGAGGTACTTCAGATAGATACTGAATGGTGCATGGCGGACTTTGAGAAGCATTCTCGTCGTCAGAGTCTGGCGACTGACCATTTCCGTTTTGGTAAAAACGGTTTCATAGTCGGCGAGTGCTTGTACCGCATCTTTCGCCAGCAGGGCGGCCCGCAGTGCGGGAATCAGCGAATGTGTCTGAGGAGCTTGTTCGATCAACGCAGCCAGTTTGATCTCTTCTGCATTCCCGTGGCGGGCAAACCATCCGAGCATTCCGGTTCCGGCAACAACCAGGAACTCACGGCGTCCTCTCCAGCCTGCATCTGAGTTCATGAACGAATTCGACATCGCATCCTCCTGATCACCCCATTCCATGCGGCGACCTCTATCATAAGGAAGCTGACTGCGCTTGCGAGCCTCCTGCCCCTTGGATCGTCATCGGCGTACGACAGGACCGACGTGACTGGCAGGCCGGACTGACAAACAGACTTCGTAACCGGCAATCTCAAACTGAAGCAGGTGTTCGTGATAAGCCTTTTCAATATCTCATGTTCTGGCGAATGGGTCGTCTAGGTTCCCAAGGGACAATCAGGACCAAGCTCCTCTGACCGCTCACGATACGGCTCAATCCACTCAGTTGCCCATCCTCCAAAATCGAGCATTGGTGGCTGGCCCATGATGACAGCGACGGACCCCGCAAACTTTGCAGCTCGCGCAAAGTGGCATCGCAGAGGGCATAGCATGATTGAGGAAGCAGCTGCGGATCAAGCCCACTGCGAACCTCTTGCGCTCACCGCAGTGAATCTCTGCGGAGAGATTTCGTAGGGCCGGGATTCGGCTGCTGCGGATCGCGAGACCGGCAAACTGCCCGAGAGCTGATTCCGTCATGTCACTGGCAAGGCGCAGATCTCCCGCCTGGTTCCCGAAAGTCGCTGGGACCGAAATCAAACTGCCAGTGCAAGACATTCTGAAAGCTCATGCCCGCCTGAGATTGACTCCCGCCATAAAAGCTGTCCACACTCAGGCATTGAACCGAGATTCCGCCCCACGAAACTGCAACGAGAGTCTGATTTGGTTGGACGTGCCTTAGCAATGCTGATCATCCTTGTCACGGCCTACAGACCCTCATAACCAGTATTCTGATAAATAGTGAGTTCCGCGTTTCCAGAGTCTAGACCATGTTCTCATGGCCCTTCTATGATCGCATCCGAATTCGCACGACCTCACATCGAGAACGCTGGCATCATGACGCAGGAACGCACCATCCACCAAAAACTGTCTGAGCTTGCCGGGAACCTCTGGTGGAGTTGGCAGCCCGAAGTCACCTCGATTTTCCGCGAAATCGACTCCCAACTCTGGACCGATGTGTCACACAACCCGATTCTTCTGTTGCGTGAGTACCACCCGGAGAAGCTTGAGGCGCGGGTCCGTGAGTCTGTATTGCATGCACGGATCCACGGAGCCTATCGCCGGTGGCAAGAATACATGCACTCTGACCAGACGTGGGGAGATACGCATGCGGCAGTGCTGGGGCATCGTCCCGCTGCCTATTTTTCAGCGGAATTTGGGATTCACGAATCGCTGCGTGTCTACTCGGGCGGTTTGGGAGTCCTCGCCGGAGATCACCTGAAGAGTGCCTCGGACCTCGGGATCCCATTGGTCGCCATCGGTCTCTACTACCAGGAAGGGTACTTCAGCCAGACCGTGAGCCCCGCCGGTTGGCAAGAAGAAACCTACCCGCATGCAGACCCCCAAGACTTACCCATGCACGTGGCCCTCGACACAGAAGGCAAGCCCGTCGTCGTCAGCGTGAAGACGCGGAACGAGACGATCTACGCCCGCGTGTGGAAAGTGCATGTCGGCAGGATTCCGCTGTATATGCTGGACACCGATGTACCGCAGAACTCGGACGCCAGCCGCCGCCTGACATCGCGGCTGTATGGGGGAGACCAGAAAATTCGTATCCGCCAGGAGCTGGTGCTTGGCGTCGGCGGGATGAAGGCTTTGATCGCCATGGGAATCTGGCCGCGCGTCATCCATATGAACGAAGGGCACTCGGCTTTTGCCCCGCTGGAGATGATTCGCCTTCGGATGAAGGAGCATGGACTCCCCTTTGACGAGGCCCTCCGCGAGACAGCTGCGATGGGTGTCTTCACGACGCATACCCCCGTGGCAGCTGGTCACGATCGATTTGATAATGGCCTGATGGACGAGCATCTGGGGCCGCTTCGGGAAGAGTTGGGACTCGATCACAATGGAATGATGGCGCTCGGGCGGGTGAACACCGGGGACAATAGCGAGACGTTCTGTATGACGGTGCTGGCGTTCAATTGCAGTCGCCGGGCGAACGCAGTTTCGAATCTCCACGGAGTCGTCAGCCGCAAGATGTGGCGTTGCCTGTGGCCATGGAGGAAGGAAGAAGAAGTCCCCATCGGACATATCACGAATGGAGTACATGTGAGTACCTGGCTGGCCCCGCAGATGCGGTTCTTGTACGACCGCGTGCTGCCGCTCGACTGGTATTTGAAATCCGGAGAACCGGACGTGTGGCGGGGGATCGACGACATCACCAACGGAGAACTCTGGGAGACTCATGAGTCACTCAAGAACCGTTTGATCGGGTACGCGCGTTATCGTTTGACTGGGCAGGCGGAGCGGCACAAGGTCAGCGACGCAGAGATGGAGCGGATTCAAACACTCCTCGATCCACAAGCCCTCTTGATCGGATTCGCTCGGCGGTTTGCCCCGTATAAGCGAGCCGACCTGATTATGCGGGATCTCGACCTGCTCTCAGAGATCATCAACAATACGGACCGACCGGTCCAGTTCATCTTTGCAGGCAAGGCTCACCCCGCTGACGACCTCGGCAAGCAGATCTTGCAACGGATTCACAAGAACGCCCACGATGAGCGATTTCGGGGGCGAATCGTGTTTCTGGAAGACTACGACATCAACCTCGCGCGCCATCTGGTGCAGGGCGTCGATGTGTGGCTCAATAATCCGCGACGGCCCCTCGAAGCTTCGGGAACCAGCGGACAAAAAGTGGTGCTCAATGGGGGCCTGAATTTGTCGATTTCCGATGGATGGTGGGCCGAGGCCTTCGATGGACGGAACGGCTTCAACATCGGCAATGGATTGATTCATGCCGATCAAGGAATCCAGGACCGTCTGGATGGCGACGATCTGCTGCGGGTGGTTCAAGAAGAGGTGATTCCGCTCTATTACGAGCGTGATGACGACGGTTTACCACATGAGTGGATCATGCGGATGAAACGCTCTATGAAAACCCTCGGCTGGCGATTCAACGCCGACCGGATGGTGATGGACTATGTGTCTAAAGCCTACATTCCGGCCTCGGGCAGTACGTCCAGCGCGCTGCCTTTTGTACCGTAAGTGGTGCGTGACTCACGACAAACTCTGCACACCCACCGGTGAGCTTGGTATGTCATGGTCTCATTTCGCCGGTGCCAACACATCGGCGATGCCTAGCGGCAGAGGAGCCTGGAGAACTTTCTGGAGCGACTCGACCACGCGGGCCTCGCTGCCGCGATCAACCCAACACCAGTCGCCCAGGTTCTCGTCCCCCTCCTCCCATGCACGCTCAATAGGCACATACCCGGGCCCGCACTCGCCGTAACCCAGTACCACCACGAACTGGTCCGGCCTCAATTTCTGGGCCAGCAACTGATACTCGACATACATCTCACCCGGCAGCAGCACCAGAACCGCGCCTCCCAGATCGATGGCGGGAACGTCGATGGGCTGTTGGGATCGGACACGCTGCGCCCAACTGAGGCCGAGAGCTGCGAGTTCCTGACGATGTGGGTTTTCGTGGTTCTTGAGAGTCGCTTCCAGTGCGGCCTGCTCGAATTGTCCGGAGTCACGCAGTGGCAGTTGGAGTGCCACATGCCGAAACTGGATCTGTGAGATGGGGTGCTTCGTGGTCGTGGCAAAGGCAACTTTCATTCCCTGATACAACCGGTCCGCAAAGACCGGACGCAGTTCATGCGCCCCGCTGTTGTACTTACCCACAGTCACGTTTCCGCTGGCTCCCGAGGCGTAGATCTGGAACACCGAGGCATCGTCGCCCTGGCGTCGCTCGCGAGCCAGACCCGGGAAGTCGATCGAGACTCGCCCGGTCCCGTAGTAGCTCATGGGGTGTGTCGCGTACACATTGAGTACAGCCACCGCTTGGTCACCGTTCCAGAAGCTCAGCGCTTTCACATAGGGATCAATGATCCCCTCTTCTGCAGCTCGGCTCTCGACACTGCCGCCACCGCTATAACGGCCATAGGTCGCAGTCCCATCGGGCTTGAGATATCGGCGGTTCGAGGCCAACTCGCTGATCTGAGACTGCCCCTGTCCATAATGAGTCACTGGGACGGCTTGGGTGAGCGAAGCCTTTAGCGATGTGGCAGTCCGCTGGACACAGGTCTCGTGGAATGCCAGGTCGATAATCTGACCATCGACACCGGCTGCGGTGAGGAGCGTCTGGGCGGTGAGGTCACCCAGCGGGGTGTCGTGTTGGTGGATGCACGACACCAACACTCGCTCTCGAGTTGTTCCCGCAGCTTCCGCGAGAGCCGTCCGCCAGCGGTCATACGCCGCGTTCCGAATCTCAGCCCAGTCAATCGAGACTACCACGATGGGCGGCTGCCCGGCGGGGAGCAACACAAACCCGCGTGCCTCGAGCGGCTCATCAACTGCTTCGGCGGGCTTCCGGTGTCCAGTGAGCAAACGGTGCCCCAGCGGAGGTGTGACATCTGCATGAAACAGCGCCAGTTGGCAACCGAGCCGCTCGTCAGCACGAACAAGTTCTCCGTGGCGGAGTACGCTCACTCCCCAGATCAACACCATCAGCCATGTCCGCATCCTGCACCGCCTCGTCGTCTCTGAAACTGAAAGAAACTGCGTTCATACTTCCGCACACAGGCTGGGCTGTCAATGCCGTGATCCGGTTTGAGTTGGGGACTCGCACCAACCTGCGGGAAGAAGTCTGACGACTTCTGTGAGAGGAGGTGTGTCGCCGCGAGTGACCATCTACAATCCCACCAGTCACTGATTCCACTTCCGGGATTCCTTCCGATGACGCAAAGTGCTGGTCCAATCCAGGTGCGGGTACGCCATGTCAGCAAGACCTACCTCCGGGGAAGCGAGTCTCTCCATGTTCTGGATAATCTGAGCGTCGATATTCCTGCAGGGCAGTTTCTGGGGTTGATGGGGCCGAGTGGTTCCGGGAAAACGACGCTGCTCAATCTCATTGCGGGCTTGGACTCTCCCGACCTGGATTCGGAAGATGTGGATGGCGAGGCGAGTATTCAAGTTGCGGGGGCTGAGATTTCCCTCATGTCCGAAAGTGAGCTGGCCCGTTGGAGGACTCGTAACATTGGATTTGTGTTTCAATTCTACCACCTGCTTCCCGTGTTGTCGGCTTTTGACAATGTGGAATTGCCACTCCTGTTACTGCCGATGTCCGCTGCCGAGCGACGCCGACAAGTGCTGACGGCCTTGCAGATTGTGGGGCTGGAAGACCGGGTGCATCACCGCCCGGGACAGTTGTCTGGGGGACAACAGCAGCGGGTGGGAATTGCTCGCGCGATCGTGACAGACCCCGCCGTGATTGTGGCAGATGAGCCGACCGGGGACTTGGATGCGAAATCCGCCAGTGAGATTCTGGATCTGCTCGTCGAATTGAAGACCTCACTGCGGAAGACGATCGTGATGGTGACACATGATCCCCGCGCGGCCCAACGGACTGATGCGATTCTGTTTCTGGACAAGGGTCGGCTGGTGTCGGAGATGCCCGCGTTCGCGACGAAATGAGCCGCGCTCCATGTGCCATTGAACTCCGACTGTCAGCCACTCTTCCGTGGGATTCTGCTATGAAATATCTCGGACTTGTCTTCCGTAATCTCTTGCGCAACAAGCTGCGCACGGTGCTGATGGCGATGGGGACGATGATGTTGGTGTTCGTGGTGACGTTGGTCTGGTCCGTCTTGGCATTTCTGGACCAGGCCACTCAGGCCCGTTCGCAAAAGATAAAAGCGGTCGTCACCGAGCGCTGGACGATTCCCAGTCGCATGCCGTATGCCTATGCCCATCTGTTAAAGAACGGGGCGGCGAGAGAACCGAGTGATGTCCAGCCGATCGATTCCATGAGTTGGACATTCTATGGCGGGACCACGGACCCGGAAGGTCAGGATCCGACGAAGTTCCTGTTTGCGATCGGGATGGAGGCGGACAAGATCCCGACGATGCTTGATGACCTCGACCAAGCCTCACTGTCAGCAGCCGACTTCGCCCTGCTCACTACGGGTGTAGAGAAATTGAAGGCAGTCCGCAATGGGATTCTGCTCGGGACAGACCGCCTGAAGGCTCAGGAAAAGAAGATTGGCGACCGGATCAAGATCACGAGCGTCAACTATCGCGGCATCGATCTGGAATTTGAGATTGTCGGGACTTTTCCACCGGGTCGATATGATTCCAGCGCCATTTATCGCATCGACTATTTCAACTCTGCGATGGATGCGTACCCTCAAACGCATGCGGGGCAGAAACACCCCAGTGCCGATCGGACGTTAAACCTGGTCTGGCTGTTGGTGCCCGACTCTGCCACCTTTAACAAGGTCGCCGATCAGATCACGCGCTCCCCGAATTTCAGCAACCCCTCGGTCAAAGTGGAGACCAGTTCCTCCAGCATTGCCGTGTTTCTGGAAGCCTACCGTGATCTGTTGTGGGGAGCCCGCTGGATACTCTCCCCTTCGATCCTGCTGACGCTTTCATTGATTATCGCGAATGCCATCGCCATCAGCGTCCGCGAGCGAGAGACCGAATTTGCCGTCATGAAGGTTCTGGGATTCCGCCCGAATCAACTCCTTGTCATGGTGATTCTGGAGGCACTGCTGATCGGCGTCCTCGCGGGTTTCCTCAGTAGTGGCGGGACGTATTTCCTCATCAATCAAGTGGCCGGTGGGATTCCGTTTCCCATTGCGTTCTTCAGCAAGTTTATGATCCCGGCCGGATCGCTGTGGTGGGGACCACTCGTGGGGGGACTGACCGCACTGGCTGGCAGCTTAGCCCCCGCCCTCTCGGCGCGGAGTGTCACAGTGGCAAACGTTTTTGCGAAGGTCAATGGGTGACATCGGTCACTGCGTCGTCGGCGAACAGGCTTGCCACCCGCACCAAACACCAGTCGAATACGCTGGAGTTGTCCTTGTCTGTGGGAGTACTTTTGTGCGACACCTTTGGCCCCGTGTTCTCTGCCAACTCCTTTCCCTGAGTCTCCTGAGCCTGCCGATGGCGGTGACTTGTCACGCAGAGGGACTGTCTCCCGAGGAGGCGTCGGAGGGATTCGTCTCCTTGTTCGATGGGCAGACTCTGAACGGGTGGACCGGGGCCACCACTGGCTACACGGTGGCCGATGGCATGATCCAATGCCTTCCCGGGAAAGGCGGGAACCTGCTCACGGAGAAGGACTATTCCGACTTCATTCTGCGTTTCGAGTTCCGACTGCCACCCGGCGGTAACAACGGTGTCGGGCTCAGGGCTCCAGACCAAGGGCATGTCGCTACCGAAGGTATCGAGATTCAAATCCTGGACAACACAGCTGCGAAGTACAAGACCCTCGCCCCCTATCAGTATCACGGTTCGGTCTACGGGTTGATTCCTGCTCGACGTGGGTATCTCCGCGCTGTCGGTGTCTGGAATGAGCAGGAAATCCGATGCAGCGGTCGAAAGATTCGCATCCGGCTCAACGGAGAGGTCATCGTGGATGGCGACCTGGACGAGGCGATACGCTCTGGAATCCTGGACGGCAAGGAGCATCCTGGGGCACGCCGTACAACGGGCCGGATCGGCTTCCTCGGCCACGATGATCCCGTGGCATTTCGCTACATCCGGATTCGTGAACTGCCACGGAGCGAATGAACATGAGATCGGACGCCATCGTGGCCAGCGATCCGTCGGCTGCACGCAGGATTCCCGAAGCGTCGCTGGGCACGGGAACCTGAAAGACAAATAGATCGCGCGCTCATTCGAGGGCGACACACACCTTTCTGAAGTTTGAGACCGCCATGCACGCTATGCCCATCTTGATCGCTGCTTTGTGCATCCTGGCGATTGCCTACCGGTACTACAGTGCGTTTCTGGCCGCCCGTGTGGCGGTGTTGGATGATTTGAGACAGACACCAGCGCACACTCTCAACGATGGGCAGAACTACCACCCGACGAACAAGTGGGTGCTGTTCGGGCACCACTTCGCAGCCATCTCGGGAGCCGGGCCGCTGATCGGGCCGGTGCTGTCGATTCAGTTCGGGTACATGCCGGGGCTGATCTGGATTGTGGTCGGAGTCTGTCTGGCGGGGGCGGTGCAGGACATGCTCGTACTCGCCGCGAGCGTGCGGAATGGCGGGCGTTCGCTGGCGGAAATTGCCCGCGCGGAGATCGGCCCGGTGGGGGGCACGGTCGCCTCGATCGCGATTCTGTTCGTGGTCATCATCGCTCTGTCGGGCCTCGGGATCGTCGTGGTCAAGGCTCTCGGTGGGGAGGAGATCAAGCTAGCCGCAGGGACGCAGATCGTGCTGCCCGAGGGCGAAGTCCCCAGCATCGGAGACCGGGGCGAAGGACGCAGCTTGTTGTTTGTCCAGGCGGGCAGCGAGGTGATCTACCCCAATGGGTCGAAGGTCCGGCGGTCTGAACCGTTCACGCTGGCCACTGCGGTGGCCAAATCGCATTTTGTCACTGAAGCGCCGGGGTGGACTGTCAAAGCCACATCGACCTCTCCCACAGAATATCGACTCGTCGTCGCACTCCCAGCCGGGATGACGCAGCTCGTCCCCGGTAGTTCGTGGGGGACGTTCACAATCGCCTGCACGGTGCCGATTGCGTTGCTCGTCGGACTGTACATGTATGTGTTCCGCAAGGGGAAGGTGGTTGAGGCGTCGCTGCTCGGTGCGTTGGCCACGCTGGCGGTCACTGTGATGGGGAACTGGATTCCGGGGTCGGTCTGGGAGCCGTACTTCTCACTGACGCGGGAGCAGACGATTCTGGCGATTTGCGGGTACGGGTTCATCGCCGCAGTGCTACCGGTGTGGTTGTTGCTCTGTCCGCGCGACTACCTGTCGAGCTTCCTCAAGATCGGCACTGTGCTGTTGCTGATCGTGGCTGTGGTCGTGGCCAATCCGAAGATGGAGGCCCCAGCGATCAACCAGATTTTCAAAGACGGCGGCGGGCCGTACTTCAACGGAGCGATCTTCCCGTTCTGCTTCATCTGCGTGATGTGCGGGGCGGTGTCGGGGTTCCACTCGCTGGTCGCCTCGGGGACGACTCCCAAGATGATTAACAAAGAAGGCGACATCCGCATGATCGGCTACGGGGCCATGCTCTGCGAAGGCGTCGTCGGCATCGTCGCTCTCATCGCAGCTGCGTCGCTGCCGGCGGGCGATTACTGGGCAGTGAACATCGACCTGTCGAAGGTGGAGCATTACGCCAGTGCGCTCGAGCAGATGAACGCCACGACCGACAACCTGCCTAAACTCGAAGAGCAAGTTGGCGGTGAATCATTGCGTGGCCGCACCGGGGGAGCCGTGACGCTGGCTCTGGGGATGTCGAAGATCCTGACCGATGCCACCGACAAGGTGACGGGCGGGCGGGTCGATATCAACTCGCTGATTAAGTATTGGTATCACTTCGCGATCATGTTCGAGGCTCTGTTCATCCTGACCACGATCGACACCGGCACGCGCATCGCTCGGTTCCTGCTGCAAGAAGTGATGGGCAAGGTCTACAAGCCGTTTGCCAAGACCGACTGGTTGCCAGGGGCCATCCTCTCGACCGGGCTGGTGACGCTCGGTTGGGGCACGCTGATCTGGACCGGATCGATCGACACGATCTGGCCGATGTTCGGCATCGCCAACCAGATGCTGGCGGCGATCGCTCTGTGCATCATCAGCATGTGGGCCCTCAACAACGGACGCG
Source organism: Planctomycetota bacterium (assembly GCA_031419335.1). Classification (GTDB taxonomy): domain Bacteria; phylum Planctomycetota; class Planctomycetia; order Planctomycetales; family Planctomycetaceae; genus TH-plancto1. Next base: position 8,937 of record JANOKO010000389.1, on the reverse strand, counting down.
GGAAGTTCGCCCTCCTCACGCTGATCCCGATGGTCTTCGTCATCATCACCACGACGACGGCCAGCTACCAGATGGTGACTGGCCGGTTCTTCACCGACTTCCAGACGGGCCGTCAGACCGACAACTACGGCATGATGATCAAGGGGGGGCTGAACATCTTCTTCACGGTGTTCATGTTCGCGTCGCTGGTGGTGCTGTTGACGGACTCGGTGTTGCGGCGGCTGCGGAGCGGAAAACGTGCGGAGACCATCCGGCCGTAAGGTGGATTCCAGGTCGGTGTCTGGGGGAATACCGTGACTTTTCCCGCTTAGATCTGCGGCGTCACTTCAGAGAACCAAGGTTCTGCTGGCCTCAACATCAACAACATGGCCTGTCCAATTTGATCTCGTCGGACGCTGTACATTGTGCGTTCACTGGGAAGTCCGTCAAACTCTTGGGGGTCGTCAATGGGCATCGATACCCGCAGTTTGGCTCCCGCCACCAGCGGGCAATGCTCATCGGCATCGGTGCAGACCATGATCGCGCAAAAGTCGTCTTGCGGATTGAAAATATCATCGTAGCGTTTCGAAAACTCAACAACTGAATTCGTTTCACCAGTTCCCCAGCGGACGCTGTACCGTGGATTGGGCTCGCCTCCCGGCCCCGACGGAGCGAGTTCTCCGTGGTGTTCAATCTCAACTCCGATCTGATGCAACGTCTGAATTGTTCGCGGATTGAATGCTGTCGGGGAGGTTCCTCCACTGTAAAACCGGACGCCCGTGACATCGTAAAACGCAGCAGCGATATTCCCCAGTATCGAACCGAGGCAACTTCTCCGGGAGTTTCCCGTACAGACGACAATCACGTTCGCCATGAGTCCGGCCCGCTTCCGTTCGCTGATCCAGCCACTCACTTGCTGGGCAGCTGTGAGGTGTCGCAAGGACAGCGCCTTGGCAGGAGTCTTTTGTAACTGCTGGCAATACGCTCGAATCGCAGGATCGAGGTCAGGTGTGGTCAATGGCATCGCTTTCCCAGCCAGGCTCGCGGGGCGAACATACGGGGGCATGTTAACGATGAACTGTGCCGAATCGTGATATTCATCAAACCTTCATCATGACCAACCCGACTCAGGCGGAGAAGTTTCCTTCCGCTGCTTCCAACACGGGGCTGGAAGACATCGCTGGCCATCCGATTTCCAAGGCTTGTCCCGTGTCTGCTCGATGCAGGTGCAACACACCCCTCGCAAAAAAAACACTGCGGCTCAATGCACCCATTGAACCGCAGTGTGACTGGTCTGCTCTCACAAACTGGCTCGCAGCCAGCTACATCAGTGGCAGTGGTTCTGGCATCAACAGGAACGGGAACACCCGCAGTGGACGACCAAGCTCCAATTCCGACGGATACCGAAGCTGCGCCGCACGGTCAGCTGCGAACTGCAGCAGCGTGAAATCGAGGCCGCAATACTGGTCGAGGTCAGACTCCGCAGCCACATCCGCGAACACTTCGCCAGCCGAGGCGGCATGACGGCGAACACCGTGGATACTTTCTTCACGGACTTTGATCCCGGCAGCCGCCATCTTGACGAGCCCCTTGAGGAATCGGCCCACGAGCGATTCAGCCCCCGTACTTCGCCAGAGGCGGTCCCACTCATCGTGGGCTTCCCAGTAGAAGCCCAGATTGAAGTGGTCTAAACCCAGCAAATAGGACCGATTCTCAGCCCAACGATCCGACATGAGCGGTTTGGGGTTCATGGGACGCTGGTTGTAACTGTGACCACGCGGGTCACGGTACGGATGCGGCGTCCCCGAACCGGGCACATGGGTGTACCGGGGGAGAGGTGAATTCGGAAGAAGACGGGCGAACTTCGCCTGCGGAATCGCCTTCAAGAGAGCAACGGCGGTCGTAGACATGGCACCAGTTTTCAGTCGCTCGATCCCCTGGCGGCTTCCTGCGCTGGGGGTCAAACGGAACCCGACGAGAACACACTCTCTACGTCACCTCAAACGAGGCACACCGAGAGTTGACACTGCGATCTCGACAGAAGTTCGAAGGTTGGATTGACTCCCGCGTCATGCAGCGAGTCTGACTGTGGTACGGTGGGGAAGAATGTCGTCGCAAGTGGCAATCGGCTCACGATTTGAGCGTGACTGCCAGGACATTCCTGTGAACCTGCTCTCGCCGGTCCACGCACCCATTAAACCACATCTTTCGCAGAATTATAGACCAGTTTCTGGATTTTCTTGGACTCGGCTAAGACCAGTTCCCACGCGCAGGCAGGGAAAGATGTTCTGATTCTCAGGGTTTTTCCTCGACCGCCGGTCAAACCCTCGCAGGTCCGCCATTTCGGCATCAGACTCTGCTGACTCTGGTCAACGGAAGTATGCACGTAGAACTCCAGGAAGCAGCATGTGGTCCACAAGAGATTTCGGACTCGTGGCACTCAACAATCCTCTCTGCCGACGCTAGACTCGGCCTCTTGCGCGTACCCTTCTTGGAGATGGAACTCGCAGAGCCGCATCGAGTTCGAGTCCCCGATCCCTGGATTCCCAGGCAGTTTGCTTCGGGCGATCAACAGAGAGGTTCGCGGGACGGGAGTTTTGGTCATGGCAGTGACAGCCGTCATCGGATTGCAGTGGGGCGACGAAGCCAAGGGGAAGATCGTCGATCTGCTGACCGATCGTCACGACATCGTGGTCCGCTATCTGGGCGGAAACAACGCCGGACATACCGTGAAGTTCGGGGGCCAGACGTACAAGCTCTCGCTGCTGCCCGCCGGGGTGCTGCGCCCGGAGATCACGTCGGTGATTTCGAACGGGGTGGTTATCAACCCGAAGGCGCTCCTCGGCGAGATGGCCACGATCACCACGCGCGGGATTCCGATCGGAGAGAACCTCAAGATCAGCGACCGGGCGCATGTGATCTTTCCGTATCACATCGCCGAGGAAGCGGTGTACGAGAAGAACCGTGGCGAAAACAAAATCGGCACCACCGGTCGCGGGATCGGTATGTGCTACCGCGACAAGGCGGGCCGCACGCACGCCATCCGCATGGGCGACCTCATCCGCCCGGACCGACTCAGGCGGCGGCTGGAGGAGATCATCCCCCAGAAGAACACCCTCTTCTCGGCCCTCGACCCGTCCGTCAAGTTCGATGTCGATGAGATCTACAACGAGTACGAAACATACGCCGACCTGCTGCGGCCGCATGTGATCGACACGACGACGTTCCTGCACAAGGCCCTCAAGTCCGGGAAGAGCATGCTCTTCGAGGGGGCGCAGGGGAGCCTCCTGGATATCGACCACGGGACGTTCCCGTACGTGACCTCATCGAACAGTTCCGGTTGCGGCATTCACCCCGGCAGTGGGGTGCCGGAGCGGGCGATCGAGAAGATGATCGGCGTGGTCAAGGCGTACACGACGCGCGTCGGCGGCGGCCCCTGCCCGACCGAACTGGTCAACGAGATCGGCGAACACATCCGCAAAGAGGGGAATGAATACGGCACCGTCACCGGTCGCCCCCGCCGCTGCGGCTGGTTCGACGCCGTGGCTACAGGCTACGGAGCCCGCATCAGCGGAGTCGACTGCATCGCGGTCATGCTGCTCGACGTACTCAGCAAGCTCGACGAAGTGAAAATCTGCGAGGCGTACGAAATCGACGGCGAGCGCACCACCGATTTCCCCAGCCAGATCGAAGACCTCGCCAAGGCCAAGCCGATCTACCGCACCCTCCCCGGCTGGAAGACCGACATCACCGGCGTCCGTAAACTCGCCGACTTCCCGAAAGCCGCGCGGGCATACATCGACGCGATCGCCGAGATCATCGACCTGCCGGTGACGATCGTCTCGATCGGCCCGGACCGGGAGCAGACGGTGTTTGTCGAGGGGATGTGGTAGCCATTTCGCCGCGTCCCACAGGGAAGCAGCCGCTCGCATCCGTGGCAGTCGACAGCACGACACGTCAGAATGCCGGGCATGAACACTCGACTGCTGTACATTGTCGGACTGGCCTTCGGGCTGAGCCACTGTCTGGGAGGTGTATCCTCAGCTGGGGATGCGGTCTTCAAAGCGGGTGCCGCTCAGCGGGACATTACGCCGACTGAGCCTGTGCCGATGTGGGGGTATGGGGCGCGGCATGATCTGCTCTCGACGGGGACGCTTGATCCGTTGCTGGCATCGGCAGTCGTCATTCAGGCCGGGGATCAGAAGCTCGCGATCGTCGGTCTGGATCTGGGGCGGTCTCCGTCAGATCGGTCGCTGCAAAAGATTCGCGACCGGATCAAAGCCGACGCGGGGATCGAGTACTCGTTCATCGCGGGATCTCACACACACCACGGGCCGGTCCTGGAGCTGAGTGATGAAGCGGGAAAAGGGAAAGGACGCTTTGATGCTGCGCTGCGTTACTACCAACAGATGGAAGATGGCATCGTCTCTGCCATTGTCGAAGCCGACCGCAAATTGGTGCCCGCGAAAATCGCCACCGGCACCATCGACCTGGATGGCTTTAACCGCAACCGCCATACCAAGCTCCTGCCCAAGCCCGTCGACAACTCGCTGACAGTGATGCGACTCGATAGCGCTGAGGGGCAACCGATTGCGGTACTCGTCAACTTTGCGGGCCATCCCACGAGCGTCTCGGGGACAATCCTGAAATTCTCTGCCGATTATGTGGGAGCCATGCGAGGACAGATTGAGAAGGAGTTCGGTGGCACCGCGATTTTTATGCAGGGGGCGTCCGGCGACCTCTCCATCGACAAAGGCACCCGCGCTGACTACATCGCCTTCGGCCAAGCCCTGGGCTCTGAGGCCGCCCAACTGGCCGCATCACTCCAGCCTGTCGCGCACGAGACACCTTCACTGGTGATCCGCGAGGAGCGGTTTCAGTATGAGTCGCGAGTCAACCTCAACAATCCGGTGACCCGTGTGGCCTATTCGATCGCCTTCTTTCCCGAACTCATCACGAACTTTGCGGATGAATACTCCGCCGGGATCCGACCGCGTCTGACCGTCGCTCTGCTCAATGGAGACACTGCGTTCGTGGGCGGATCGGGCGAATTCTTCTGCCAGCACGCCATCCGGCTGCGTGAACGCGCTCGCGTGAAGCAGCTCTTCTTCTTCGGCTACAACAACGGTTATCACCAATATTTCCCCACGATCGAAGCTGCGGCAGAAGGGGGGTATGGTGCGGATAACCAAGTCGCCCCGGTCGCGATCGGAGCCGGTGAGGAAATGATGAACGCGGCCCTCACATGGCTGTTCGAGATGCAGAAGAAGTTGTGACCGCGATACACTGTTGTGCACGGACATGACGGTCTGGAATCCACAGTCCGAGATCTGACATTCGCTTCCGAGGAAACGTCATGCCGGTTCACAAGCTGACCCCCATTCTGAATGTCTCCAATATCGGCCAGAGTTTTGCATGGTTCGAAGCCCTCGGTTGGAAACGCGGATTCAGTTATAACCAAGGAGGGTTTATCGGCAGTGGAGCCCATGCTCTGGCAGAGAATGTGTGTGGACCAGCCACTTTTGGCAGCATCTGCTCAGGCGAAGTTGAGATCTTTCTATGCTGTGGTGCCCAGGGATCACGAGGGACGATTGTGCCGAAATTTCCCGGTGATGACCAGACGGATGGAGTCTGGATGTTCTGGTGGATGGGGTCCGTGGCCGAGGTCGATGCCCTACATACTTTGGCAATTCAAGGCGGCATGTTGGTCACGCATCCTCCGACCAACGAGCCGTGGGGCGTGCGTGAATTTCACCTTCGACATCCGGACGGCCATATGTTCCGCATCAGCGCGGGACTGGAATCGGCTGACGGTCCTGGATGAGTTCCAGGAGTGACGCTGTTGCGAGGGCCAGCGTAGAACGCAACATTCTGATGACCGGTCTGTGTGTGAGCCTCGGGTACTTAAGTTGCGAATGTGACTTCATCTCAGCGACCGAGAACTCCCATCGGCGACCTGATGCGATACACTCGGATGTTGGCATGTCAGGCTCGGCTCAATGTCTCGCCGCGCATGTTCTTCTTTCTCAGCCCCCTTCGATGTTCGAACTTCGGATTTCGATTTTCTCTCCGCACCACCATGCCCCTTTCTCAACTTCTTGACTGTTCCCCCGCTGCCTACCAGTTGCGTTCCAACGCTCCCGGACCGGTCGGATCGCTTCCGCTGACGCCCGAGATGTTGCTCGATAGTCCGAGCGGGGACATCTTTGGGATGACGCAAAACGCCGGGATGGGGTGGGATCCGAACCAGTTGTTGCGGGATCAGGTGCTGATCCTCAGCACGATGGGCGGCATTCGAGCCGAGGATGGGCACCCGATCGCGCTGGGGTATCACACCGGACACTGGGAGGTCGGGCTGCTGATGCAAGCCGCAGCTCGCGAGCTGGATCGGCTCGAACGACTCCCATTCGCAGCCTATGTCTCCGATCCCTGCGATGGTCGGTCGCAGGGCACGACGGCCATGATGGACAGCCTGGCGTATCGCAACGATGCAGCAGTGGTCCTCAAGCGACTCATCCGGTCACTCCCGCATCGCAAGGCGGTGATCGGCGTGGCCACGTGCGACAAGGGTTTGCCCGCGATGATGCTGGCGCTCGCCGGGCAGAAGAACCTGCCGAGCATCATTGTCCCCGGCGGAGTGACTCTGCCTCCCAACGATGGCGAGGACGCGGGCAAGGCCCAGGCCATCGGAGCGCGGTACGCACACGGAGAGATCGACCTCAAGTATGCTGCCGACATGGGCTGCCGGGCGTGCGGTTCTCCGGGCGGTGGCTGCCAGTTCTTTGGCACTGCGGCCACAGCTCAAGCGGTTGCTGAGGCTCTGGGCATGAGCCTGCCGCACAGCGCGTTGTCCCCCTCGGGGTCTGTGGTGTGGAAGGAGATCGCGGTGCAATCCGCGCGGGCGGTCGTAAACTTGGCGGATGCCAAGAGGTCGCTGGCCGACATCCTGACAGCCGATGCGGTTCACAACGCGATGGTGGTCCATGCGGCGATGGGCGGGTCGACGAATCTCTTGATTCATATCCCGGCGATCGCCTTTGAGGCGGGGCTGAATCGGCCCCAGGTCGACGATTGGAACAAGGTCAATCGTCTGGTGCCGCGAATCGTGGACGTACTCCCCAACGGCCCGGTGGGTCATCCGACCGTGCGCGTGTTTCTCGCGGGAGGTGTGCCGGAGGTGATGCTGCACCTGCGGGCGCTGGGGCTGCTCAAGCTCGATGTGCTGACAGCTGCGGGGGCGCGGCTGGGCGATCTGTTGGAATGGTGGGAGAAGTCGGAACGTCGGGCGCGATATAAAGAGTTACTCAAGGAGCAGGATGGAATCGACCCGGACGATGTCATCATGGCCCCGGCGAAAGCGAAGTCACGCGAAATGACGAGTACCGTGACGTTCCCGGTGGGCAACCTGGCCCCGGAAGGTTCGGTCATTAAGAGTACCGCGATTGACCCGAGTGTAGTCGACGCGGACGGCGTGTATCGCAAGGTCGGCCCGGCGCGGGTCTTCACCAGCGAGCCGGACGCGATTGCCGCGATCAAGGGTCGGCGCGGCGTCCCGGTGAAAGAGGGAGACGTGCTGGTGCTGATGTGCCGTGGCCCGCTCGGCTCCGGGATGGAGGAGACCTACCAGATCACGTCGGCCCTGCGGTATCTCTCGTTCGGCAAGCATGTCGCGGTCATCACCGATGCCCGTTTCTCCGGGGTCTCGACCGGTGCTTGCATTGGGCATGTCGGTCCCGAGGCTCTCGCCGGTGGACCGATCGGCAAGGTCAAGGACGGCGACCTGATCGAGATCATCGTCGACCGCATTCACCTGACCGGGTCGATCAATCTCGTCGGCGACGGCTCGCGGCGCATCACCCCGGAAGAAGGAGCGAAACTCCTCGCCGAGCGGACGCCCAGCGTGCCGCTCCATCCCGATCCGCAAATGCCTTCCGACACGCTGCTCTGGGCCATGCTGCAAAAAGCGGGCGGCGGTACGTGGGGCGGGTGTGTGTATGACACAGCGGCCATCGCCCGCGTACTCGATGCCGGGTACAAGGCGCTGGGCGAGTAGCTGGATTCATTCTCAGTCCCAAGCCTGCTTGGGACTGCATATCCTCAAAGCCCTGCTTCGCCGTATGCCACCACGCAGTCGAATTTCCAGAACCTTGTGTCTCGTCCACTGCTGTCTCGGCTTCTTGGAGTTCCAGATCATGGGGTTCCGTGTTGTGTTGATCAAAATCGACGGCAGGAGTGTCGAGCAGATCCACCAGGAATTCGAAGTCATTCCTACTGAGGAGCATGAAGAGTTTCCGGAATCATCGGTTTGTGGAGCGGAAATGCCCGGCGGCGGGTATTTGCTCTACATCAACGATCAAAGATATCCAGAACCGCCGGTATTTCAGATGCTGTCCCGAGGAGCATCGTTGATCGCCTGTCGTGTGAACGAGACGGTCATGAGCAGCGACACCTGCTGTTGGGTGAACGGCGTACAGCGCTGGATGGTGCTTCACGACTGCCAGCAAGGGACACATCACCTGGAAACCGAGGGAGAGCTTCCAGAGGAGTTCGAACAGGTCCGGAAGACTCTATTCTCTCGACAAGAAGAACTGGATGATGCGGACTACATCTTCGGCATCCCGGTCGACTTGTTTGCAGCCCTCGGGGGCATTCGATATTCGGAAGATATTGCTGGGGCAGGACCGCGCCCGTGGCGGGTTCTGGCTCGTATTCCTCGCAAGAAATGATGGTGGCCCTTCGACCGTTAATCGAAATCACGATCACACAGCCTGAGTGCCGTTTTTGAGGGAGTTGCTTGGCACGCGGACGAAGCAGAGCTTCGGGGATATGCGGTCCCCAGCGGAGCTCTCATCCTTATACACAAGTTCCCGATTTCATGGCACGGGATTTGCGCAATATTCAGGAGGACTGATGGTTCTTGGCGGCGCAAGGAGTGTGTCATGGCGGAGTGGATTGCCA
>JANOKO010000388.1:0-3530 GCA_031419335.1 Planctomycetota bacterium | reverse complement strand
CTCTACGTCTGGGCTGGCAGTCAGTTATCAGCGGGCAACACGGCTCGGGCAGATGAATTGTTTATGAGGCTCTATGAGACGTATCCGACCAGTGGATATGCTGATGAATCCCGACTCATGGTGGCTCAGGGCCACGATGGTTCCGGTCGTTTTCTCGAGGCTCGGCTGCTATACAAATCCCTCGAAGAGGATCCCACCACGAGTGAATTGGCGAAGCAGGAGGCCTTGGTCAGTTGGATGAACCTGGAGGCTCGCGTCGAGAATTGGGTGGAAAGCCAGAGGATTGCCGATTCGATTATTCTGTCGTTTGGCAACACTCCCCTGGCCTTCGAGGCACGGTTCCGCCGGGGTGAATCCCAGGTGCAACGTGGGGATTTTGCCAACGCTTCGCAAACTTTGGCGGCCTTGCGGATGGATCCGACCTTGCCCGCTGTCGCCTGGAAGCCCCAACTGGAATTGCTATGGGCGGAGTCCCAGATGGGTCTGAAAGACTATGTCGCTGTGCGCCAGTCTTTACAGGACTTGATCGCATCCGATCCCGATCCCGTGCTGGTGGATCAGGCGCACGAAATCCTGGGCCGGGCTGATCTGCGCGAAGCGCACTTTCCAGAGGCTCGGGTCCATTTCGAACTGGTGACCCAGTCACCAGCCAGTGCCAAGAGCGTTCTGGCTGCCAAAGCCCAACTCGCCATCGCGGAATCGTACCTGATCGACAAGGCGTTCGATCAGGCCATCCCCGCCTACCAAAAAGTGTATACGACCTACGCCCTCCCCGAATTTCAAGCTCCCGCTCTGTTGCAGATGGCAGCTTGTGATATGGAGTTGAAGAACTGGACCCAGGCGAAGGCCACTCTGGAGACGCTCATCAAGGACTTTTCCGAAACACCGCAAGCTCGACAAGCGGCCTTGGATTTAAAGGTCGTGCAACAAAAACTGCCTGCCAGCGGAACTCAATAAGCCTCAAAAGAAACTGGCGATGATGACCTTACCGCGTCGGGCACTTCACAGCTAGACTCTCCCCTTGGAACGGAAATCCACGATCAGGCGTTTCCAGCAGGACACGGAATGAACCTTCAGCCCACTTCTCCAGTCTCGCCACGGCGGGACCATCACCGGAATCTCCATCGACTCTGGCGGGTCTGTGCAGTTCTGTGCCTGGTCTCGAGCGGCCTGCTCTTCGCTCAAGATACAGGGAACGAAGCCGTTCCCATAGAAACCTCGGAAGCGGCCTCGGTTGCCAACCCCACGGCTCCGGCCAGTTCGAACGCGGCACCGGTGGGAAAAATATCCACCAATGTCCTGGATATGATCGATTCACTCGGAGTGTGGATCATCCCGTTTGCGATCGCCTCGACGATCTTGTTGTGGTTTTCGGTGGATCGGTTGGTGGTACTGCGTCGTAGTCGTGTGATTCCCAAGCCGTTCGTGCAACGCTTTCTGCGGTTGCTGGAAGACGGGGAGCTGGAACAAGACGAGGCCCTGGACGTGTGTCAGGAGAATCGGAGCCCGATAGCTCAGATCTTCGCCCATGCCGTCCGCAAGTGGGGCAAGCCCAGCGTTGAGGTCGAACAGGCAGTCATTGATGGCGGTGAACGACAAGTGTCAGAATTGCGCCACAATCTTCGCGTGTTACATGGCATTCACACGATTACACCGATGATCGGGCTACTGGGTACGGTGTGGGGGATGCTGGAATCATTCAGTCTGATCGCCTCGGCGGGTGCCATGGGGCGCATCGACCAGTTGGCCGCGGGGATTGCCTTGGCCTTCGTGAATACCTTTGCGGGGTTGTTCATCGCCATTCCAGCCCTGGTCTCCTACCTGTATTTTTCCGGCCGCGTCGACACATTGGTGATGGAGATGGATGAACTCTCCCAGCGCGTGGTCTACTGCATCTCTGCGGAAGGGTTGGTCGCCCGTCTGGGGCGTCCCAAGAAACCGGTCGCTGCGAAGCCCGAGATTGCGACCGCTCGCAAGTAAGGTGCGCGGTCTCCCCAACGTCCTCGCGACTTCTCTGTCGATGCGGAGGCAGCCGTCCGGGATGCTCTGAAAGACCCCCGCGATCGCGATCGACGCGGCGGAACCGGGATGTCCGATGCCTCGGCGCTCCCTGTTCGGTCTGCGTGCTGTTCGGTAATCTCAAACTGTCCCCGAGATCTCCCTCCAGCAAGGCCGATCATGCTCTCCCTCCCGATTCCCTCGCGACGCGATTACTTGATCACGCTGGCGGCTTCCACTCTGGCTGGGGCCGCTACCTGTGCAGCTACTCCCAGCCTCGCGGCGGACACTCCCAGCCCAGTGGTCAAGAAGGGCCGGATCAAGCAATCGCTGGTTCATTGGTGCTACTCGCCGCACTGGAAGCCGTTCGACGAACTGTGCCAGGTCGCCGTCAGGCTGGGGATTCCGAGCATCGAGCTGTGCGGGCCTGAGCATTGGCCGACCTTGAAGCAGCACGGGCTGACCTGTGCGATTGCGGGGAGTCACGGCTTCAAAGTTGGGTTCAACAACCCGGACGAGTGGGATGCTTGCCTGAAGATCCTCAACGAACGGATCGACCAGTGTGCCGAGTTCGGCGTCAAGAGCCTGATTACGTTTACCGGGATGGCCAATGGCCGCTCGAAAGAGGAGGGAAAGAAGAACTGTGTCGAGGGGCTCAAGAAAGTCGTCGGCCACGCGGAGCAAAAGGGGGTCACACTGTGCCTGGAAATGCTCAACACCCGCGATGACTCGCACCCGATGAAGGGGCACCCCGGCTATCAAGGGGACGACATCGACTACTGCATCGACATCTGCAAAGAGGTCGGCTCCAGCCACCTGAAGGTGCTGTTCGACATCTACCATGTGCAAATCATGCATGGCGATGTGATCCGTCGCATCCACAAATCCAAAGACTACCTCGGCCACATCCACACAGCCGGTAACCCCGGGCGAGGCGAACTCGATACGAAACAGGAAATCTACTACCCCGCCGTCATGCAGGCCCTGCTCGATGTGGGGTATCAAGGTTACGTCGGCCAAGAGTTCATCCCGACCCGTGATGCGTGGGAGGGATTGAAGGAGGCAGTGGAGCAGTGCGATGTGTGAGGCAGCGAGCGTTCGGCGTGAGACGGATGGTCTTCTGACTCGCGTTCTTAGCTCCAGGGGCCACTTCAAGTGCCATTGACGATCACATGGGGCTCCCGGTGTGCTGCGCTCATCACCGCCAACGCGAAAGTCTGTCTTACTGACTGACAACGTCGAACCACTGGCGCGTCAAAGACCTCGCCAGTAGCACTCTGCGCGAAGATAGGCCACACGGATGTCTACATCCAGGTCTTGCCCGTGAATTCTGCGACCTTTGCCGACCTGTTGCCAGGAATTGCGTTCCTCTGATGTCCCCGAGTCAAACGCTCATCCTTACACACAAGTCTCCGATTTCATGGCACGACATTTGCGCAGCATCAAAGAGGACTGATGGTTCTTGGCGGCGCAAGGAGGGGTGTCATGGCGGATTGGATTGCGGCGGAGATGGCGGGGTTGGATTTGGGGGA
>JANOKO010000387.1:0-2442 GCA_031419335.1 Planctomycetota bacterium | reverse complement strand
CCAGGGTTCCACGACGGGCTGCGACGATTCCGGCGATCATCACATCGCGGATCTCGACCGGGCGTCCCTTGGCCCGGAGCCGGGCGGAGAGGATTGCTGCCTCATCGGCGGCGGCGACATCAAAGTCGAGCACGCGGCCACTCAAATCTTCCGTCAGAGCCAAGCGGAACGCCTCTTGAAGAGTCCGTTGCCGCTTGCCTTTGGCCATCGCCTCCAACCCGAAACGAATTTCAAAGACGGTCACACTCGTCGTCCAGATCGATTCGGTCGGCTGGGCATCCAACCAGGCCACGACTCGTGGCTCAGGGGCCTGTTGCATCAACGCGGAGAGTACGTTGGTATCCAGCACAATCATGGGTCAAGACTCGGTGGCTGCATGTGTTGCCCTCGCAATTCATCGATCTCAAAATCCAGACCGACTTTCGAGAACCGCTTCGCCATCTGTGACCCCAGTCGAGGTGGTGACGTTCCCCACTTGAGGACCGCGTTGCGGAGGATCTCCCGAACGATTTCTTCCATGCTTTGCCCCTGAGAGAGGGATAGCTCCCGCAACCTCTCACGAACATCATCTTCCAGATTGCGAACGACGAATTGTGCCATGCGGATCGCCTCCCAGTGATATCACGATATCACGCAAGGTCATCGGCGTCAACTTGTCACTTCTCATCAGGTGGCTGGCTGAAGCGTTGTGCGGGAGGGCGAGGCCAGTGCTGAGCCATGAGTCAGGGGAGACAACCAACCCCGGTAAGCGGCTCGGCAGGAGCCTCGCCCTCCCGCGCAGCCTCGAAGATCCAATGTTCCACACCCGGAAAGACAACAGCACCACCAGCGCGATCACATTGCCCCAGAAGAACAAGGCTCTCCGGAAATGATGGATGAACACCCGGGGATGGCCAAGAGGCAGCGAGAGGCCGGACTCCATTCCACTGCCGCAGCCGAGCCACATCGTCGACTGACACTACAGTGTGTCGATATCCGGCCAGTCATCGCTGACCGCGAATGACACCACCGGAGCTTCGGCGACTTTGTCGACTTTTCGGCTGGGGCGACGGTTTGATACGGTTTCCAGTCCTTCGTAGGTCATCTCGGGAAGTAGCTGATTGATACGTATCTCGATCTGGGTCAGTTCGTCCCCCTCTTCCGAGGTCACGAACGTAAAGGCCCGTCCGTTACTGTCGGAGGAGATGCGACCCGTGCGGCCCACGCGGTGGACGTAATCGTCAGACGACTGCGGCAGGTCATAGTTGATGATATGCGAGATGCCGCTGACATCGATCCCGCGACCGACCACATCGGTCGCGATCAGCAGCCGCAACGACCCGTCCCGCAGTTGGCGGAACACGCGGTCGCGCTCCCGCTGGGGCAGGTCGCCGTGAATGGCCTCGACGTTCCGCTTGAGCCGTTTGCCCAGCCGCATATGCAGTTTGTCGGCCCCGCGTTTGGTGCGGCAAAAGACGATCGCCTGCTGCGGACGTTCTTCGTAGAGCAATCGCACGAGCAGCGAGAACTTGCGGTTCTCATCTACGGTGCAGAAGAACTGCTCAACGAGACTCGGACCGATCTCGCCACCCGAGAGGTCGACCATGCCCGGCGACTTCATGTACTTCTGAGCCAGCCGTTGCACATCCCCGTCCATCGTGGCGGAGAGCAGCATCGTCTGGCGGTTGCTGGGGCACTTGCGGAGAATGCGCTCGATGTCGGGCCGAAACCCGATGTCCAGCATACGGTCGGCTTCGTCGAGGACGACCACCCGAATCTTCGCGAGATTCAGAGCCCCACGCTGGATCAGATCGATCACGCGGCCTGGCGTCCCGACCACGATCGATGGACAGCGTTCCAGCATCTTCAACTGGGCTCCGATCGAGCGTCCACCGACCAACAGAGCGGGTTGGCAATTGTGCTCAGCGGCAAGCTTGGTCGCTTCGGCTGCGACTTGCTCACTCAGCTCGCGTGTCGGGGAGAGGACGATGGCTTGAACGTCCGGCTGCGAATGGTCGATCGTTTCCAGAATCGGAATGACGAACGCAGCGGTCTTGCCAGTTCCCGTACGAGCCTGTCCGATGCAATCTTGGCCCGTGATCGCCAGCGGAATAAACTCGGCCTGAATCGGTGTGGGGTGCGTGTAGCCGACAGCACGAATGGCCCGCATCATACGCGAGCTGAGACCCAAATCATCGAACGTCATCAAACTGAGCTTCCTGCGGAATCAAGTTCCAAACCTCGAACACAGAACACTATATGCACGGGAACAGTAGTCCACTGGGCAGTTGGGGTCAAGAGTGGAACGGGATTTGCCACTGTTGTGGGTGCATGTCAGCTTTTGTGTGTCGGCGTATCGCCTGAGAAACGTCAATAGGAGAAGTCGGCGGAATATTGGAAGATAGGTGGAGCCAGTGGACTGGCGAAGGGGTGTTGGGCAGGGAGGCGGAAAAAATGTCTCAG
>JANOKO010000386.1:0-5374 GCA_031419335.1 Planctomycetota bacterium | reverse complement strand
CCTGTACGAGACGTTTTCCCCGCTGCGTCGCAACATCACCGAGGAGGAGGTCGGCAAGGTCGGCATGTTCCTGCTCAGTGATTTGGCGAGCGCAGTGACGGGCGAGACCCTGCATGTTGACTGCGGCTACCACGTCATGGGCGGGCCTCCGCTCGATGCGTTTGGAGAAAAGGCTCCGGCGACGGCAGCTCAGTAAGGCAAGCGGCCTGTAAGACGGCCTTTCCAGGCCGTCTCTGTGTGCGGGATATCCCCGAGGACGGCCTGGAATGGCCGTCCTACGCCACTTGCCAGTTCGCCCTTTGCAAGGAGCATCCCATGCCCCAGAAGCTGGTGCGTGTCGGGATTGCCGTCGTGGAGCACGACCAGAAATACCTCGTGGGCATTCGCGGTCCGACGGGACCGCTCGCGGGTTACGATGAGTTCCCCGGCGGGAAGTGCATCGCCCATGAGACCGCTGCCGCCTGTGCGGTGCGTGAGTGCCTGGAGGAGACCAACCTCGCCATTCGCATTTGCCAGCCGTTGTATCACCAGAGGTTTGAGTATCCGCATGTGAACGTGGACCTCAGTTTTTACCTGTGCGAGCTGGAATCCCCGGAGACAGATGCGCCTCCCACACCGCCGTTTCGATGGGTGGATTTACGAGAGTTGTGTGGGTTGCGGTTTCCCGATGCAAACCAGGAAGTGGTTTCTTTGCTCTGGGACCGGGATCAGAAGCGCAGGGAGGCCCAAGGCTGGACATGAGTAGAATCGCTCTTGAGTCGGGGACAGGCTTTGCGGATAGAATGCCTCACGACCCGGACTCCTGACAAACGGGGCTGCTCTCGAAGGAATCCTCGATGCGTTCACTCCCTGCCACGCTGGCCACAGCAGCTTTCGCCTGTTTACTCACATTGTGGGCGGTCGACTCATGGCGCTTCCCGGACGTGCATGCGCAGGGGCCAGCCATTGGCACCGACCGCACCCATGCACCTGCGCTTGAGCGCTCGCTGAAGATCTCGGATGCTCTGTTTAACGAGCAGGGACTCTCACCCGAAGAGGTCATCAACGTCGCGGTTTACGACCAATGCAACCGTAGCGTGGTCAACATCTCTACCGTGAGCGTCTCGCGGGACGGGCTGTTCCGGTTGGCCATGCCCGCTGAAGGAGCGGGGTCGGGGGCGATCATCAGCACAGAAGGACATATCCTCACCAACTACCATGTGATCGAAGGGGCCAAACGGATTCAGGTGACGCTGTTCAATGGCGAATCGTATGCCGCCAAACCCGTCGGGACCGACCCGGTGAATGACATTGCCGTGATTCGCATCGAGGCCC
The DNA here is from genome assembly GCA_031419335.1 of Planctomycetota bacterium. Classification (GTDB taxonomy): domain Bacteria; phylum Planctomycetota; class Planctomycetia; order Planctomycetales; family Planctomycetaceae; genus TH-plancto1. Next base: position 4,060 of record JANOKO010000386.1, on the reverse strand, counting down.
CAGAAGAGGACTTGTATCCGGTCGAACTGGGGGACTCCGACACTGTGCGAGTCGGAATGCGGGTGTATGCCCTTGGTAATCCGTTTGGCCTCGAACGCACGATGAGCATGGGGATCATTTCCAGTTTGAATCGCACGCTGGAGATTCAAGAGAACTGGGTCATCAAGTCAATCATCCAGATCGATGCTGCGATCAATCCGGGCAACTCGGGGGGACCGTTGCTCGATTCACATGGTCGGATGATTGGGATCAACACTGCGATTGCCAGTGCCAATCGTGTTGCTCAGAGCGCGGGGATCGGATTCGTGATTCCCATCAACTTGGTGAAGCGAGTCGTTCCCGAATTACTTGAACATGGCCATGTGGTTCGCGGCGATATCGGAATCACGCATGTGGAGGTGGTCGATGCGGGCTTACGGATTGCCCGGTTGGAGCCGGATGGGGCGGCTGCGAAAGCGGGCCTGCGGGGGCCGAAGCTGAGCAAGCGTGGGGTCTTTGTGGTGGAGGATGTGAGTGCTGCTGATGTCATCATTGCCGTGGATGCGAAGAAAGTGGCCACACCCGCGGAGTTTCTGGGATTCATCGAGAGCAAGAAACCCGGCGAAAGCGTGACGATCACCGTCCTGCGAGCTGAGCGCCCGATCGACATTCCCGTGGAGCTTGGCGGAGAAGAGAAACCGCGAGGATCGATACCCAAGGATGCCCCGAACTGACTGCGCCACGGATAGAGGTGTATCTTTGTGGACGAGTCGGTCGAGCAGAGAATTCTGCAGCACCTGCCCCACGAGACAATCGGGACACCCGCTTACACTGAGCGCTGGCTCGGACTATGATGCAACCGCCACGTTCGGAGTGGGCTGAGCGATCGCTGTGCGGGGCAACCTGCATGGAGGAAAGTCCGGGCTCCACAGGACACGGTGGTGGGTAACGCCCACCACTCGCAAGGGTCGGGAAAGTGCCACAGAAAACAAACCGCCTCACCGGCTCCGCAAGGGGTCGTGCGGTAAGGGTGAAAAGGTGCGGTAAGAGCGCACCGCGGTTCTGGTGACAGAACTGGCAGGGCAAACCCCACCGGGAGCAAGACTAAGCAGGGCGAAGACCGGATGGAATTGTGCGGAGACTCAAGTGGTGCAGACATTCCTGTGTGCCTGCTGCTGGTGGCTCCCCAAAATTCCGTCCGGTCACGGAGCGGTCCGTTCCGTCTGACGTCCGGGTAAGTCGCACCGAGCTGCGAGGGTAACCCGCAGCCCAGAGAAATGGTCGCTCACGACAGAACCCGGCTTATAGGCCCACTCCGAACGCGGTTCTTACTCAATGCTCTCCGGCGTTGGATCAAACTCCACCCGGTCATAGATCTCCGACAACGGCAACTCGATCCCGATTTCCGGTAAGCCCAAGACGGTGCCTGGTCCCGAAATGATCTCTCGCATAAAACCTTACTCGGTGCGTCGATACGCAATCACTGTCGCCACGTCCTGTTCCACGAGCAGATAGAACGGCAGGGACGGGAATGTCAGGTAGCCTTCCCGCTTCTCTCCATCATCCAAGCGGCGCGTCGAGTTGGATAGCACCTCGACCACGACCACGGAATCTTCCTGGAATGAATCCGAATCGGGATTCGAGCGACAGTCCACTGACGCATCCGGGTAGTATTAGCGAGTATGGGTCGGGAGGCGGATGTGTATCTTGGTGTGGAGTTGAACGGCTGGCACGGTCGCCCTTGAGACGTGTTCTCAACTCCCCGGTAATGTTGACGGCAATCGTGTTTTTCCGGTTCCCAGCCCCCGCCATCGCATGGACCGAACCACCGATGTATTCATGCTTCACCGGAGAGACGAGTTCGCCCGCCATGTAGTTCTGCTCTGTCATCAAGTTCCATTGGAGGGCACCGGTCAGCGGAAATCCTTTGAACACCGAGCGACAGCCATGATCCTGGAATGCAGGAAATCGAACTCTCGATTCCAAGCGGCCACGCACTCTGTGTAAGTGACGCTGGGGCGGCTTCCGATGGAGAATCCGGACACCCACCCGAGTGAGCATCTGCTGAATAGGTCACGCAATGACGCATGCCTCGCTGGGATGCATCACACTACAGGGCGTTTTAGGATCTCGCTGACCAGTCGCCCGGTTTGGCCATCCAGCAGCGTGGCGGGTCCGTTTGGTCTCTGGAACGCCAGTTGGTCCGCGTTGAACCCGAACAGATGCAGTAGTGTCACTTGGAAGTCGGTATGGCTGACCGGATCGAGGACCGCCTTATGGCCGAATTCGTCGGTGGCTCCGTGGACATGACCAGCCTTCACTCCGCCACCGGCGAACCACCAACTGAAGCCGTAGGTATTGTGGTCGCGACCGATATTCTTTTCGTTTTGGACGACGGGTAATCGGCCCATCTCGCCGCCCCATTGAACAAGCGTGCTGTCGAGGAGGCCCCGCTGTTTCAAGTCACGTACGAGAGCCGTGCACGGCTTGTCAATTTTCTTACAGGTCGCCGGGAGCGCCGTCAGCAGTGCCCCGTGGTGGTCCCACTGCTGTGTCTGGGTGAAGAGCTGCACATACCGGACTCCGCGTTCGACGAGCCGCCGTGCGATGAGGCACCGCGTTCCGAACTCGCGCGTGGCGTCATCGTTGAGGCCGTACATCTCCTGAGTGGCTTTCGTTTCCTGAGAGATGTCGAGGGCTTCTTTGGCCGCTGACTGCATGCGGGCTGCGAGTTCATAACTCGCAATGCGGGCGGAGAGATCGTTCTCGCCGGGGTGCGAAGCCAAGTGGTCGCGATTGATCTCCCGCAGGTAATCGAGAAACTTCCCCTGCGGTTCGCCCGCCAGATGTTGCGGTGGGTCGAGGTTCAGAATTCGCGGCTCTTTGGGCCGGATCACCGTCCCCTGAAACAGCGACGGCAACCACCCATTCGACCACATGTCGGTCCCCAGCACCGGCAATCCGCCCGGATCGGTCAACACACAGTACGACGGCAAGTTCTGGCTCTCGGTCCCGAGCCCATACGTCAGCCAAGACCCAATCGACGGTCGCCCCACTGTAATCCGACCCGTGTTCAAGGCATACAGCGATTGCCCATGATTATTAACTCCCGTGTGCATCGACCGGACCAGCGTGATGTCATCGGCGATCCCACCCAGTTCCGGTAGCAACTCGCTCAGCTCCATCCCGCATTGGCCGTGCGGCGTAAACTTCCACGGGCTGGCGTAGACTTTAGCACTCGACTCGGCGGCGTTGTCGTATTTGATCTCGCCGGGAAAGTTCTGCATGTGGAGCTTCTGCAGCTCCGGCTTGGGGTCGGTCATGTCAATATGACTCGGCCCACCCTGCATGAAGAGCGAGATCATCGCTTTCGCCTGTGGCTCATGCGTTGACGGTTTCGGGAGCAGGTCGTACTTCGGCTTTTCGAGTGTCGGCTTCAGCGGTGCAGCGAGGAGCCCGTCCTGTTTTAACAAGGCCAGTAGAGCAACGCTGCCGACGATCCCTTGCGTGGTCAGGAAGTGCCGCCTGGAGCCGCAAGAAGTGTCGAGAAAGCGAGACATGGGATGCACCCGGGGTGGAGTCGTACTCACCAGCCGACCTCCCACGCCGAGCGCGTAAATCGTCATGCAACGGTTCGCGGCGTAAGCGGGCCTTCGGCGCACACTTCAATCTATGTTGATCCGACACGTTCGTCTACCCCATTTGATCGAAAGGGAGGGGACGTGTGTGTGCCCAGCACACACGCACCAGAATGGAAGGGGCTTCGATTTCATAGAGGATTTCTCCGAACTGAGTCCTGATCGCGTGGGCTTGCCACGGCCTGAGACTGATACTTGCACGCCGGTGGCTCGGGGGGCGGCTTCTACGATCCCCGGCCGGGGTCGGATGTCGGCGCATCTGAAGCCTTGGGCGGGGGTTGATCTCGGTCCCAAGCTCTGCCCTCATCCTTACACACAAGTCTCCGATTTCATGGCACGACATTTGCGCAGCATCAAAGAGGACTGATGGTTCTTGGCGGCGCAAGGAGGGGTGTCATGGCGGATTGGATTGCGGCGGAGATGGCGGGGTTGGATTTGGGGGA